>CAYRPK010000013.1:0-13750 GCA_964426175.1 uncultured Eubacteriales bacterium
TAACCATAAGCTTAATGGTACCATCGGATACTTCGTTTGCAGATGCATCAAAGTCTGCGCTTGCGCAAACTACGGATTTAGCATCAAACTTAAGAACTGCGGGATCATAAGTGATTGCAGTGATATCGTAGGAGCAGATACCTGCTTCTGTCTCGATAGCATCGGGAGTGATGGTTACGTTGATAACATCACCGACTTCAAGACCCTCAGTCTTATCTGCACCGAGAACGAGTGCGAAATCACCGTCTACAGGTACGGGATCGGGATCAGGATCGGGATCAGGATCAGGATCGGGATCAGGATCAGGATCGGGATCAGGATCGGGATCAGGATCAACAGGAGTTGTTCCTGCTTCTGCCTCGTAAACGTAAAGTTCAGCAATCTTGGGGCAGTATTTGCCTTCAACACCGCTCTTATACATTACGATACGTACAGCTGTTGCTTCAACTGCATCAAAGGTAACTTCGTCAGTTACGAAAGTTGCAGTCTCGATAGGATCGTGAGCATTGTCATATGACCATACTGCATTGGGAACTGCGTTCCATGTAGCACCGTCAGCAGAATACTCAACTACTGCACCTGCTTCGGAAGCTTCATATCTGGTACCCTGTTCCAAGGTAACAGCAACCTTGCTGACAACATATGCTTGATCAAAAGCAACGCCAGCAGTAAGGCCTTCGGGCCACTCAAGAACCGTTGCCTCGTCGGCTATTTCGCCAATCTGCCACATGGTGTTGACATCGCCATCGTTGAGGCCGGCAACAGAAGTGCCGCCGTAAAGACCTTTGCCATCATCGAAAGCAGCGCCGAGAACAGCAATGTTGTTATCACTTGCTGCCGAAATGCCGCCCATGAGGCTTACCGCAACGAAGCTTCCGCAAAGAAGAGCTCCGCAAGCGGCTGTAAGAATTTTTTTCATACTTCTTACCTCTTTCTTCAAATTTTTACCGTCTGAGCCCGCACCCACCATGCTGACGCAGGGGGACACGTACTCACTTTGGTTTGGGTTCATTATATCACGCAATAATCGCCCTGTCAATAGACATTATTCGTATTTTTTTGGAAAAATAAACAAAAATCGCCTCAAAAAAAGAAAAATTGTATACATGCACAAAAATAAGCGCGACGGATTGTGCATAATTGCAAGCCGTCGCGTTTATCTAACCTTAAATCTATTGCTGTTGCTCAAATTGTATATCATCGCCGTAATATTTGCCGTAGCCGTAGCGATTATATGAATAACGGCCGTAATAGTAGCCACCGTAGCCGTAACCTGTCAAGCCATACTCCGCATTATTGAGCACACATCCGATAACCGGTATTCCACTCTCTTCAAGGCCCTCTATTCCGTCAAGAATCTTATCTTTTGAGGCGTAATCCTGTCGGATTACCATAATTGCTGCGTCAGCTTCTTTTGCCAAGATAGCCGCATCCGACATCAGCACGCAGGGCGAAGTGTCAAGAATGATATAGTCTACCTGTTCTCTCATCTTTTTGATGAGTGCTTTCATTCTGTCATTATCAATAAGCTCTGCTGCATTTTTGCAATAGCCTACGCCCGGAATTATCATAAGACCGTCGGGATTTGCCGCTTTTAATCCTACATCGCTGATGCTTGCTTCGTTTCTGAGATAGTGGATAATTCCGAATTTGGGCGGCTTTAAGTTGATGCAATCTACAACGGAAGGATGACGCAGGTCGCAGTCAATAAGCAAAACTTTATTGCCGCGGCGTGCAAGCGAAAGAGCTAAATTGCAAGCAAGTGTAGTTTTTCCTTCGCCCGCAAGAGCACTGGTCACAAGAAGCACTTTTGCACCTCTGTCTACACATTCCTTTTCAATTCGTGTTCTGACAAGTCGGACACCCTCAACAAAGCTGTGAGATATTCGATTGTTCGTGATAAGTATATTTTTATGAACATTTCTGCTTCTCTTTTTAAAAGTAACCCTGGGAACTGTTCCTATACATTTCACATTGGTTAACTTGGTTATGTCATCTACAGTTATTACCGTGGCGCGAGTCAGCACATATATCAATATTGCCAAAGCATATGCCGCCACCGCCGCTAAAATGCCGTATTTAACTGCATCTGTATAGGATACAGCATTCTGCGGCTCGGTGGGAACTCCGCTTAAATCAACAGGTACAAGCTCGGTATTTCCTACAACAAAATTTGCTACCTGCGGATAATTCTCCATTACCGATTGAAGCACATCATAAGTAAGCTGGGCATCTCTTCCCGTTACTGATACCGTAAAAAGGTTAGTACTGGGCACCGCCTCTGCTGAAATCGTGCAGGGTATCGCGGTAAGTCCTAAGTCATTTGCAACGATATCGCTTAAAATTCCGCTTTTGAGTACCGAGGGAAAGGTTTTTGCCAGCTGATTCGCCGTTTCAACATCATAATATCTTGTTTCGGTATTATATTCGCTGTTTACACTAATTACAAATGTGGCAGAGGACTTGTAAACAGGTACATAACTATATCTTAAATACGCCGAAAATAACGCCGTTACAACCACGAAAGTCAAAACCGCAATCCAAAAAAGTCTTATGGCGCCTTTTATCGCATTGCTGATTATTGTATCTGCAGTAGTGGAAATCGGGGTTCTTCCGACGGATTTTACACTTGCCATTTTATGAACAATCCTTCCTTTAATCTGATGAGGTGTTTTCTTCCGTCGTATCGGCTTGACGGCGGGCATTCTCATATCTCTTATTATATTTATTGTAATATTTGCCGTAGCCGTAGCCATAGGTAAGTCCTGACGTTTCATTGCTTGCATCATTAAAAATACAGCCGAGGAAATTCTTGCATGAATCCCTTAAAACGTCAATTGTATCATTAATATCCTTGACCAAAGCAGAATCCTGTCTGACAACTAAAAGTGTAGAATCGCAATAACGGGAAATTGCTTCAGCGTCGGCAGCGACCGACATGGGAGGGGTATCTACAATAACATAATCCATAACGGGTACCGTAGCCTTGATTATGTCGTGCATTCTGGCCGAGGATGCAAGCTCTATTTCTTGTGAATTTGCACGGCGTCCGCCTAAGATGTAAACTCCGCTTTCCTCATGGAAATGAACCGCATCTGTCATTTGTTCTTTTCCCGTCAGCACCGCTTCAATGTCGTTTCCGCCGTCTTTATATTCAAAGAGTTTATAAAGAGCCTGTCTTCTGAGGTCAGCGTCAATTATCATTACCTTTTTACCTTTTTCCGCAAGAGCAATGGCAAGGTTTACACATATAGTGGATTTACCCTCATTTTCAAGAACACTCGTTATCATAAGGGTTTTTATGTCTTTTTTTGCTGCGGCATATTCAAATCGGGTTCTAATCTTTTTTATCGTTTCCACAAAGCTGAAGCTGGTTGCTGCCGAAGTAATAAGTAATCCGCGGTTGCGGCGTTTGAAAAATGATTTTAAGGTTTTGTAGTTGCGTTCATGGTACACCGTAGAGAAAATCCTTGAATCAATGTTGTCGCCGAATTCAGCAACGCTTTTTACGGTATCTCTGCTGTATGACATCCATATTACAAGCATCAGCATTAAGACCGCAGTGACAACGGCTGCTCTTGAAACATAAAAATCTCTGTTCATCAGATTTGCAGGAGATGACGCAACCTCGGGCTCATCAAGTATTTGGAGCATAGCATTCTGCATTATCTCATCTGTAACTATCTGATGGTTTGTTATGACAGCTCGCGCTGCTTTAAATGCAGTTTCAGGGTCGTCGGCGGTTACTGTAACATTAAGCAGGTTTGTTTCGTTTACCGTTTCAGCCGAAATCTCACCGTCAAAATTACCTCCTAAGGCTTCGCTGACCTTATTTTTCATAGCGGCACTGTTTAAAACATTAGAAAAGGCTGTTGCTAAATCATTTGCTGTGGTTATGTTTGAATATACTGTTTTATACGCTGAGGTGGAAGTAACTACATATGTTATGGTTGACTCGTATCTCGGACTGTAAGATTCAGTAACAATCATAAATACAGCTGCCGCCGCCACAAAAGCCGCTATAGCAATTATCCATATGCTTTTAATTGTATCTTTAATTATACTTCTGAAATCCATGGATCTGGATTTGCCCTTTTTTAACGGGGATTGCTGTGTCTGAGACGCCATATCTCCAAACCGCTCCTTTCCTACCTGACCACTACCGTAAGCTCAGTCGTTCCCACATAGCCGGTATCCGACATATATTCATAAGCTACGGTATATTTTCCTGCTTCTGCGGTGTTTACATTTGAATTTATATAAATATTTTGCTTGACAATGCCGCTTTCTATGGTGGCTCCGTCTATTATGACCGCCTGTAAATTTGCAAGCGCATCGTTATTGGTAAAGCTGTCACCTACGTTAAGATAAGTCAGATAGCTGTTAAGATATATTACCGGCTCATATCGCTTTTCAAGGGTGGTCTTTTGCGTAACAGTAACAGTCATTGGCAGGGAAATCGTATCCCCCTTACTGTTGGTAACGGTAAATTCTACCGAGGATTGACCGACATTTGCTATGTCAACGGTATTGCCAATAAGAGAAATCTCGATTTTATCGGAGATATCTCCGTCAATGCAGTCATACGCGCTTATATAGTCAGAAATATCAAAGGTAGTGCCGTAGATAAAATTGAGTGCTCCGTTAAGCTTGAAGTATGGCGACGTATAGTCACTGTAAACTACCTCGCGAACATATTTTGTGACACTGTTGTCCGAGTCAACAACGGCGTAGGTTACTCTGCTTTTTCCTGTTTCAAAAAATTTGGAAACTCCTTCAACCATTACATTCGGAGTCAGATCGCCGTCCTCGTAATCGCTTGCTGTGACGCCTTGGAGAAGCACATCTTCGCCGTCGTGAATACTTACGGTGATGCTTTCAGAGGGGCAGTGTATGACGGGAGGTGTGTTTTCGTCTGAATATACGATTTTAATTCCGACATATGCCGCGAGGCATACCGCCACTACCAATAACATTATCAGCCAAACTTTAACTTTGATTTTCAAATCATGTACTCTCCTTTTCAAATATGAAGTAAGCTACGAGGATTTAAGCAAAGCAATTTTTCTGCAGTCTTTGTATCTGTCAGATGAATAAGCTCCTGCATCGCTTCTCGCATATGAGGCGTGCGAACGAAGGAGCTATGGGCATCGCTTGCTACGGTAAAAACTAAATCCTTTTCAAGTAAAATTCCGGCAGTGCGTCTGACCGTGTTGCCGAATCTGCCTAAAATGCTACCCTTATTTATCTGAAGCTTGCAACCCATATCTATCCACTCTGAAACTACTGAAGGATCCCGCATTACTTCAAAATACCGTTCGGGGTGAGCCACAATGGGCGCATAGCCCGCCTTTATAAGCTCATAAAAAATGTATCCCATATGCTCGGTATCATCATCAAAATCAAATTCAACGAGCACATTGTGCGTATCTCCCAGCGGGAGAAGGATGCCTTCGTCAAGAAGCTCTGCCACATCATCTCTTGCGAAAATTTCCATACCTGCTATAAGCGTCAGCGGAATATCCTCCTGAATAAAGATATGATTGAGCAAATCCACGGCTTCATTTACGGTATATGCTAATTCGGGATGCATGTCAATCTCTATGCTGTGAGGTGTTGCAACCATCGTTTTAACGCCGCTGTTTGCCGCCATGCGTCCCATTTGTACCGCATCCTCTATTGTGCGCGCGCCGTCGTCCATACCCGGCAATATATGAGAATGTATATCAACTATATCTCTCATCGCCGGTATACTTCCTTTCGTATTAAATATCATATTTCAGCCTACTGGACAAGTATCTGTTTATCAGATATGCAATAGACCTTACTGCATATTGAAAGCGCGGCAGGACGGTGTGCCGAAATAATGCAGGTTTTTCCGCTACGGCGACTGATGTTTAGAAGCACCTTTTTCTCAAGCTCGGTATCCAAGGCCGAGGTCGCCTCATCAAAAAGTATAACGGGCGCGTCGCTGAGAAGCGCGCGAGCTATGGCTATTCGCTGGGCCTGTCCCTCGGAAAGACCCGCGCCGCCTTCACCGATAACCGTATCTATGCCTTGAGGAAGTGCCTTTACAAATTCTGCTGCACATGCAGTTTCCAACACATCAAAAAGCTCTGTTTCGCTTGCCGAAGGCTTTATCATAAGTAAATTCTCCCTTATACTGCACGGAAAGACCGTGTTGCCTTGGGGAACATAGGAAAAAAGACTGCGAGTTTTGGAGGATATTTCATACTCTTGCCCATCTGCAATAAGCTTTACGCTGCCCTCTTGCGGAGTAATAAGTCCCAAAAGAATTCTCAGCAGTGTTGTTTTTCCCTCGCCCGACGGTCCTGCAAGAGCCGTCAATTCAGCTGCAGGTACAGTCATACTGCTGTCCTTCAGAACAAAGCTATCTCCATCCTGATATTTAAATGATATATCCTGTATTTCAATTGCCACGCTTTTTGCGTTAAGCTTAAGCGGCGATTCCTCTTCGGGGAGCTCTTCTATTTCTTTAAGCCGCCCCGCTCCCGTCATGGCTTGTATCGTAGTGGGTACCAAAGAGATAATCGACGAAAATGCCGAAGAAAGATTGCCCGACATCTGCAAAAACAGCATGAAGGTTCCGTAAGTCATTGCACCGTTACGCAATCTGTATGCACCCCAACCGAAGCAAGCCGCATATACTGCTATTCCTACCACGGAAAGCAACATGCCCACTATAACTGTAAGCATATTATAGCTGAGATACGTTTGACTGTACTCCTCCTGAAGCCCTCTCAAGCGCTTTTCAAAGCCGTCACCGATGCCAAATGCCTTTATGTACTGCATATTTGAAAAGGCTGAATCGTGAAAGCTCATCATTCCGCTGTCAAGACGACGGATTTCGGAATTATAATTTCTGAGCTTTGAAACAAGATATTTTGACGAAATTCCCGCAAGGGGAACACTTATAAGTGAAATAAGCGCCATTACAGGGTCGTAAATAAGCATTAGTACAAGGGCACCGAAAAACTGAGCAATTGCAGTTGTAAAATTAGGAATAAGATTTATAGCTCCTGATGCGACTATTGAGGTATCAATATTGATTCTGTTTATCAAATCACCGCCGCGAAGATTTTTTAAATCCTCCCATTTAAGGCGAAGTATTTTGGAAAACATGCATGAACGTATTTCATTGTGGACTTTTATCCCTGTCCGTGCTGAAACACGTGAATACACGCCCTTTACCGCAATTCCCAAAAGTATGGCAGTTACCATAAATGCTGCCGCCTCAATAATATCCTTATTTGCTTTTGAAGTATCCACAACAAAATCAATAAGATATTTTGACGCAACGCCGCCGCTTAAAGAAAGTACTGTCGATGCAACACCCAGCAATATATAAATGAGTATCCGTAGCCAATACTTTCGGCTGTATTTTAAAAGCCAAGATGCTTCACTGAATATACTGTTAGGGTTATTTTTTGGATAATCCATATTTTTTGACAAGCACCAGCCTTTCAAGTCCCAACGAAATACCTGAGTTCTCATTCTTGCCGCACCGCGCAAAAACCGCACGGAAAAAATAAGAAATAAGTCTGTATATATACAATAAAGGTAAAAGCAGTATGCACTTTTTAAGTATAGGGTAGCTTTCCTTCATATGAGATATATCGGGAAACAGCGCACCTATAAGGCTGCCTCTTTTCACCGTCATAGAGGTAATTCGCCCTGCAAGCTTACGGGATTTTGTCGCAGTACCGTAAATACCGCCGCCCATCATATCTTTTAACAGCAAAAACGGCTCTGTTTTATATTCCTTCATCTTGGCTTTAAAGCCGTCGGGAAGGGTTGTTCCCATAATCTCCTCGCAGAGAGCAAGCATATTGGCGGCAAAGAGATCTGTTTTTTTGTTTTGTAAAAGTTCAAAGAACAGATCCGCATCAATCTTATCTTGATTTGCTCTGATAAAAACAGCTATGTCGGCAAGCATGCGAATTCCGAAGCCGCCATGACAAAAATGCTCTGCCGCATGCTCAATTAAAAATACGGCATGCTGAGTTTCTTTAAGGGTATAAAGAACATGCCCATCCACCAAAATTTCACACTTTGATTTAAGACATTCTTCAGATACCCGTTCAACCTCAAGGGTTAGAAAGCTCTTTTTATCTTGGAGCACTGCTTGTACTTCATCGCGGCAAACAATCTCCATGCCAGCTTTTTCCGCACATGAAATAAGCTTTACGAAATTGTCCTCTGACACATATATATCCTCATCACCCGATGGCCTAAGCTCAGGAACGGGATAAAGCTGACGCAGCGCTATGCCTTTTACTACAATCCAATCCATATCCTGAGGAAAAGCTTCTGTCAGCTTAAGAAAACGTGCTGTTTTACCGCGCTGCACAGCCGCGGCAGTTATAAATGCGCTGTGCCACGTTTTTTTACCTTCTTCGGAAAGCGATAAAAATGACGGTGCATTCTTCATGCACATATATGACATAGCCTCGACCTTTTGCTGTCTGCATAGTCTGAAAAAGCGTTTAAAAGATTCTTCGTCGCTGATATAATCGGGGCAAGACGTTCCTGTAACAACGGAGCGCATGACTGCGCAAAGCTGCTGTTCTTCAGCAGAAAGACTCTGATTTTTCTCTTTGCGTTGCTTCATAAACACCTTCTCCGCTTTCCATCCAATACAAATAATTATCAGTTTATAATATCATTTTTTTTAACTTCTGTCAACTATTGTTGACAAGTCTTACTTTTAGTAAAAAGCATCACCTAAAGACTTCTGCCCTTTAGGTGATGCATTAGTTTAGATCAAATTTTTTCTAAAGCCTGTGTGATATCTGCGATAATATCATCAACATTTTCAAGTCCTACAGAAAGACGTATCATACCACCGTCGATGCCTGCGGCAACAAGTTGTTCGTCTGTTAACTGGCGGTGGGTTGCCGAAGCGGGATGAAGCACGCAGGTGCGGATATCGGCAACGTGGACAACATTTGATGCAAGCTCCAATGAATCCATAAATTTGACTGCAGTCGTTCTGCCACCCTTTATGGAGAAGGAGATTACGCCACTTGTTCCCAAAGGAAGATATTTCTTTGCAAGCTCATGGTCCTTATCCGTGGGAAGTCCGGGGTAGGTGACATAATTGATCTTGTCGGATTTACTTAAAAGCTCTGCTACCTTCAAAGCGTTTTCGCAATACTGTTTCATGCGGACAGGCAGTGTTTCAAGACCTAAGTTAAGAAGAAATGCAGAATGAGCCGAGGGATAACAGCCGAGATCGCGCATCAGCTGCATTCTCGCCTTAATAATATAAGCCATCGGACCGAATTCACGGGTGTATACAACGCCGTGATAGCTTTCATCAGGTTCTGTAAAATCGGGGAATTTTCCGCTTGCTGCCCAATCGAATTTACCGCCGTCTACTATAACGCCGCCGCCCTGAACGGCATGACCGTCCATATATTTGGTGGTAGAATGAACGACGATATCTGCGCCGAACTCAATGGGACGGCAAAGAATGGGAGTTGCAAAGGTATTATCCACAATAAGCGGAACGCCCATTTCGTGGGCAATATTCGCAAAGCGCTCTATATCAAAAACAGAAAGCGCAGGGTTTGCAAGAGTCTCACCGAAAACAGCCTTGGTGTTGGGCTTAAATGCGGCTTTTATCTCATCGTCGGTCATGTCGCTGTTTACCCAGATACATTCGATACCGAATTTTTTAAGGGTAACGGCAAAAAGGTTGACCGTTCCGCCGTAAATGGTTGAAGCAGAAACAAAGCTGTCGCCTGCCGAGCAGACATTGAGTATGGAAAGTAAGCTTGCCGCCTGACCGCTTGAAGTAAGCATTGCGCCAACGCCGCCTTCAAGACTTGCTATCTTCTGTTCAATCGCATCGCACGTGGGGTTTGCAAAACGCGAATACATATATTCGGTAGGCATATCGAAAAGCGCCGCGATATGCTCGGTAGAATCAAAGCAATAGGTAGTGCTTTGCACGATGGGTACTACACGCGGTTCACCGTTTTTGGGAGTATAGCCGGCGTGCAGACAGCGAGTTTCGATCTTTGCGTCATTACTGATTTCTTTCATTTATATCATCCTTTCTTATTTGCAATAGTTATCAACAAAATCCACGGCTTGCTCAAACCAACCCTCGGCAACCGTTCCTTTTGCCATGCCTAAGCCGTGACCGCCCCCTTCAAAGCGAAGATATACATATTCTACACCCATTTCGCCCATTGCATTATCCAGCATATCGGCATTTATAACGGGAACAGTCATATCACCAGCGCAGTGCCAGAGGAAGGTTGGCGGGTAATCGGGCGTAATGAGATTTTGCACGCTCTTTGAAGCTTTTTCCTCGTCTGTTGCATCTTTACCCAAAAGATTATCCCTCGAAAGCTCGTGAGTGTTTTCACCCATAGTAACTACGGGATAGGTCAGCACTACTGCCGCAGGGCGTAGAGATTCGTCTTTCTCAAAATCGGCATATTTTGCGGCAAAATAACCGCAAAGATGTCCCGATGCGCTGCTTCCCCAAATGGAAAAACGTGACATATCTACCTTGAATTCCTCGGCGTGAGCATAGCCGAACCGTATAGCACGTGCTAAATCCTCCATAGGCGCAGGGAAAAGTGCATTTTCAGCAACACTGTATCGAATAACAAAGGCATTATAGCCTCTTTCGTTAAGTCGCTTTGCAAAGGGATAGCCCTCGTTATTGCTTGCAACGTCCTGATATGCACCGCCTGCCATAACGAACGCCGCAGGAGCGTTACCGCCTATTAAAAAGGGCTCAACTGTACAAAGCTTTTTAGCCTCATTTTCGGCAATCTCCTCCTCGGTAAAGAGAGGATACCAGAATTTCTCGCCCTTTTCTGCCGCACTTTTATATTTATTTACCACCCACATATGGCGAAAAATTCTGTCTGCCGTAGCCTCGGGCTCGTCGCTCATTATAACTCCTGCACAGAATTTATCCAGAGGGTTGAGCAATATTTCCCAAGCGTCGTGAAGCTGCGGATCGTTATATACTTCTCTGAGCAGTGATTTTTCGTTATACATAATTATCTCCTATATGCGAATTCTTCCATCGGCTTGCGCATCTCATGACGCTCGGAAGGAGGTGCGTCTATATATCCTACGGGCAAAAACGCGATAGGCATAATATTTTCGGGCAGATCAAGCAGTTTTCGTACCTTTTCGGTTTCAAACATACCTACCCAGCAGCCACCAAGACC
The DNA here is from genome assembly GCA_964426175.1 of uncultured Eubacteriales bacterium. Classification (GTDB taxonomy): domain Bacteria; phylum Bacillota; class Clostridia; order Oscillospirales; family CAJFTT01; genus CAYRPK01. The sequence goes on from CAYRPK010000013.1 coordinate 11,223, forward strand.
TAAGTCATGCGCCGCAAGCATCATATGAGTCGTTACGATAGAAGCATCCATCTGCATAAAATTTCTGCCATCGGGATGCTTAAAGCTTTCATTACCGTCGCCGCAGATAACAAAGACAGTCTTTGCTCCGTAAATGCAGGGCGAACAAGCATTAGCCATTTCAATTGCCTTTTCACTTTGCAGGACATAGACCTTAACAGGCTGCATATTTTTTGCAGTGGGAGCCACTCTGCCTGCTTCAAGAATAGTATTTACCTGCTCATCAGTAAGCATTTTATCCGAAAACTGTCTGACGGAATATCTTTCTTTAATAAGTGCTGAAAATTCCATAAAATCATCCCCTTTTTTGCGATAGTTATATTATATTATCGAGGGGAATAATTGTCAACCGATTTATTGTAACAGCCGTGACAAAAAAATGTTGTAAATTCATAAAATGTGTGGTAAAATTAAATAAATATAAGCATTGGGGGTGCCGCTTTGAAAAACAAAATATTTAAAGCTGTTTTAGCTGTTGCAGTCTGTTTTGCTGCTATCTTTTGCTCAAGCTGTAATAATTTCGGCGGAATCGACTCCCTTCTTGAGCCGCCAAAGCTGACTTCTCAACAGGAGGAGATCCGATTGGCTCTTGAAAAGTCACTGGGAACGTCAGAAATCTATTACCGTTATCCCATATCCGGTAAAAACCGCACCGCCATTACCATGCGTGATATTTACGGCGACGAACGGCAGGAGGCAATAGTTTTGTACGGTCTCGGCGCCGATTCAGCAGATAGTCGTGTTCATATTCTTACGGTAGACGATTTGGGACAATGGATAACTCTGTGTGATATTGCCCCCGGTGCAGGTAACTCCATTGACAGAATTGATTTTTCACGAGTAAAGCCTACAGGCTATGACCAGCTTCTTATCGGTTGGCGTCTGTTCAGCGGAAACGTGCTGTCGATTTACGATGTTCAGGGCGGAACAGAGCAAGAGCTTGCCGCAATACCTTACAGCGAGGTCGTTGCCGCCGATTTAGACAGCGACCTTGACAGTGAGCTTGTTATTTTTTCTGCAAACAGCGACACGGCAACAACTAATGTTCGCGTATATAATCACGGTACAGCACCTTCGGACTCCGATTATTTGCAAAACTCCGGTGCTGTCAGCGAAATTTATCTTATGACTGAAGCTTCAATGAAAGCTGTAACATCATTTTTACAGGTTAAATACGCAAAGCTCGCGGATAATATACCTGCAATTTTCGTGGATGCGCAAATTTCCTCTAACACCTACATAACGGAAATTCTTTGTTTTACCAATAATCATCTTCAGTCCGTATTTTCAGGCGATCCTGCCACGCGAACTATTAAAATAGTATCGCGTGATGTTGATAGCGACGGCTTTGTTGAAGCCCCCGTTACTCAGCTTATGTACGGATATGAAACGGCGGCGGCAAGTGACAGATTAAGCTCGGTTTCGTGGTACGGATATCTTTCTAACTTTACGGGTGCTACTAACTGCACAACAGTTGTTAATACCTCCTGGAACTACATGGTAATGCTTAAACCCGAATGGATAAAGGATGTTACCGTTGAGTCGGTTTCAAATCCCTCTGAATGGACTTTCTGCCATTACGATTTTGAAATGAGTGCTTTCGGGGATAGAATTGTGACAATCAGGGCTTGGATAGATTCTGATTGGGAGGGTTCGCAAAATATCTATCCTCAGCAACAGGTGTTTGCAACCAGAGGAAACACCGTGTTTACTGCAGAAATATTTAATTATAACGAAATCACATTGGAAGAGCTTGAAGATCTGTTTATAATATTAGAATAATCTCTTTTAAATAGATGTATGAGAAAGGAAGATATTCATGGCAAAAAGAGTTCTTGTTGTTGAAGACGAAGATGTTATCCGTGAGTTTATAGTTATAAATTTAAGTCGCTCCGGTTATGATGTGACGGAAGCGGCAAGCGGCGAGGCTGCTATTGAAATTTTTGAAAGCAGTCAGCCCTTTGATATAGCCCTTTTGGATATCAATCTGCCCGGAATGGACGGACTTGTTCTGTGTCGCATGCTCAGAGATAAAAGTCCCTTCCTCGGAATCATGATGCTGACTGCGCGCACACAGGAAATCGACCGTGTTAACGGTCTTATGACAGGTGCAGACGACTATGTCACCAAGCCTTTTTCTCCCGGTGAGCTTATTGCCCGTGTGGATGCTCTTTACCGTAGAGTGAGCTTGTCAAATAAGGATGTTAAAACCAACACTATCATTACAAGCGGAGAATTTACTTTGAATTCTCGCGACCGTACAGTTTATCAGGGAAAGACACTCCTTGATTTGACTCAGGTCGAATATCTCATTTTCCGCTTTTTCCTTGAAAACTACAATACAGGTCTTTCCCGAAGCGATATTTATAATCATGTTTGGGGTGCAAAGGCTGTGGGCGACCTTAAAATCGTGGACGTTAATGTTCGCCGTCTGCGTATGAAAATAGAAGCAGACGCAAGCGAGCCTAAGTATATTCATACAAAGTGGG
>CAYRPK010000014.1:0-12944 GCA_964426175.1 uncultured Eubacteriales bacterium
AGTTCGTGTCTATCCGTTACGCCGAATACGAGCTTGAAAACGAAGAGGATTTTTATCAGTTTACTGAAAATATGAAATTACTTAAGAGTACCGATTCCAACAATCAGGATGAGGTATACGGCTATGAGCTCTTCTTCAAGCAGACGGCAGATATTGATATGACGGGCTATGAAGGTTATTCCGGTACCAATGCCAACGGCAATCAAAAATTCGGTTTCAGCGGTGTCTATGACGGTTGCGGTCACAGCATTACGGTCAATATCAAGGACTCATCAAATGAGAAGTCGATATTCCCTTATGTAAACGGTGTTATAATGAATGTTTCTTTTGAGGGAAGCATTAAAGGCTCTACTGCTCAGCCTATAAGAACAATAGGCAGCTACGGACTTATTATCAACTGTAAGAGCACGCTTACACTTTCGGGCGGCACGGGCAGAGGTCTTGCTCAGACTATGTACGGTACGGTCTGCAGATATTATTATAACGGCGAGATAACTGCCACTAATAAATATCCCTCTATCAGTACCGATAGTGACGGAACATATCTTTCCTTATATTATAACAGCGGCGACCTTACCGATGATTACGGTATACAGATGTGGGATACAGATGTAATCTGCCAGGAATTTAACAATGCAAATGATACGGAGTTAATGTCAGCAGTAGGAGTTATGAAGGAATTTAATTCCAATCTGTCTGACAGTCACCTCGTTATGTGGAAAACTGAAAATGACGATGCAGTATTAGATAAAGACAATACTCTCTCTGAAGGTAAAACTGAAAATGTCGCTCCCTACGGAACGGGCATAGACGATGGTAGAACAGGCTACTATAGCATGGCGGCAACAACCGCAAGCCTAAATGATGGCGACTTAAGTTCCGGTTGGCAGTACGATAATCACAGCTCTTCTGCAACTTATGCAGGTATCGTGTTTGATGAGCTTCGGTCAGTAGATTCTGTTACACTTTTCTGGGAAAGCGGCAATAAGGCAACTGCATATACTCTTCAGTATACTGTTGACGGCAGTTCCTGGATGGATGTAGATATTATCAAGAGTTCTATGTCAGAAGATATTGATTCCTTCTATTTTACGGCTGTAAATGTAAAGGGCATCAGAATTTATATGACGGCATATGAATCAACTAAATTTGCACCCAAGCTTTTCGAATTTACTGTTTTCAAGAGTTACGAACGTGAGATACCTGAATATACAACTAATACTGAAATTAAAGACGGATATCTCTATGGCTTGACTGAAGGTGTTACTTTAACACAGTATAAGTCAATGACGAATAATGCAAAGGCAGTAGTAAATGCAGAAGGCGGTGCTATTAAGGCTGGTGGATATGTTTCAACAGGATGCATAGTCAAGCTTGACGGAATGGAATATCAAATCATCGTTTTAGGTGATGTAAACGGTGACGGAAAAGTTAATTCCACCGACTTTATGCTGATTCGTAAAAAATACCTTAATTTATATGAGATGACAGGTACGGAGTCGCTTGCCGCCGATGTAAGCGGAGATGGGGATATTAATTCTACTGACTTCATGAGAATCAGACGTCACTTCCTGCAGACATATAACATTTATGCATAACAAAAAGGCTATCTCGCTTTGAAACGAGATAGCCTTTTAAAATGATTTAAATTACTTCAAAACCTTAAGAAAATCAAGAATAGCAATAACAACAGCGGAGAGAACATAAAGATCAATAAGACCGCCAACGAGACCGATTAAAACTCCGACAATGGGGATGTTTTTGAGAATACCGATGAGCACGCCGGCAACCAAGCCTACTACAAGAAGAATTTTTTGTCAAGCAATATAATTTACTTCGTCGTAATTACTAAAAAAAAGCTGCAAAATTTGTGATAGATTACTTATCGTTTTCGCAGATTGTTCATTGCTTTAAAAATATGCATTTAGTATAATTATAATATGTATAATTATAAAAAGATTGGTGATTATTATGATTAAATGGAGCATAGCTAGAGTTTGCGATAACGAGGGTATCAAGGGAGAGGTCATTTCTTCGGCAAACTTTGATATTCGTTCGGGCGGCTGGTTTGATGCGGTTGTTCCCGGAACATTTCTGACTTCCTATGAAGCTGCAGGCAAGATTGATGACCCTTATTTCAGCGATAATATTTTAAAGCTCGATAAGGATTATTATAATAAGGACCATTGGTATCGCGGTGTTGCTGAAATTCCTATGGAATATGAGGGAAGGCATATTTTTCTTAATTTCGGCGGAGTTAATAAAATTGCCGATGTATATGTAAACGGAGAATTATTAGGCAGTATTGAGGGCGCATTCAGACGCGGTATTTTTGATATTACGGATAAAGTTAAGGCAGGGGAGAAGGCATATATTGCCGTATATATACATTGGTGTCTGTCAACACTGCTTGATACTCCCACCTTCATAGGCAGCGAGGGTTGGGATTTTATTCCTGATATCCCAGGCAGAAACATGGGTATTTATCGCGAAGTGTATCTTTCGACAACGGGAGATGCAGTTTTATCAGACCCGTTTTTAAAGACAAAGCTTTCAATGCCAGATATGAAATCTGCGGCTTTAAATCTTTCCTTTGATTTGGAAAACCTATCGAATGAAGAAAAGGTATTTACCGTATACGGGCGCATCACTCCGGAGGGTATCTGCTTTGAAAAAAGCTTCACTCTTGAAGCAGGCGAAAAACGCACTGTCTGTGCAGACGAAACAGTTATTGAGGAGCCTCGCCTTTGGTGGCCTAACGGTTACGGTGAACCTGAGCTTTACAAATATGAATTGACCGTTATTGCAGACGGGGAGATTTCAGACAGTACGCAATTTAATTTCGGTATCCGTGATTTTCGGTACGACAGAGAAGGCAAAGAGCTTGTTGTTACCGTCAATGGCGTTAAGGTCATGAATAAGGGCGGCAATTGGGGCTTCCCCGATGCCATGCTCAAGCACAGCGATCAGTTTATTTATGATTCTGTCAGACTTCATAAGGAAATGAATATGACCGTCATCAGAACATGGCATTCAAACAGTGATTTTGAGGTTTTCTATGATGCATGCGATAAGTACGGTATACTTGTATTTGAAGATTTTGCGCTTCACGGAAAGAAGTGTCCCCATGATCCCAAGATGTTTATGGAAAGTGCAAGAGATAAGATAAAGCGTCTCAGAAATCGCGCGTGCATATTCCTTTGGTGCGGTGAAAATGAGGCTGTTCCTCCTGTACCCCTGGATGTAGAATTACCTGCGGCAGTAGAGGAGCTTGACGGCACCCGCCTTTATATAGCGGCATCAAACTGTGACGGAGTTCACGGCGGTGTGGCATATACCATTCAGGATCCTGCATGGTATTTCGGTCAGGCTTCGGGTTACACCACCGAGGTCGGTGCGATGGCTGTACCCAATATCGAAAGTATGCGACGTATGATGAAGGAAGAGGAGCTTTGGCCCGCGGGTAACGCTGTTTGGGCACATCATGATTACAACTTCGGTATCGGAAATAAGAATTCTCAGAAATATACCGATGAGATTAACGCTCGCTACGGTAAAACCGATAATATCGAGGATTTCTGTAAAAAAGCTCAGCTGATAAATCTTGAAACCTACCGCGCGACCTTTGAAGCTTGGAACGATAAGCTTTTTGATGATTGTTCGGGACTTTTGCTTTGGATGACTGCACCTGCATGGCCGTCGCTTATCTGGCAGACCTATGACTATTATCTTGATTGCTTCGGTACTTATTTTGGCAGTAAAACAGCTTGCGAACCTAAGCATATTCAGTGGAATCCTTTGAAAGGTAAGATTAAGGCTATCAACAATTCTCCCGAGGATTTCGACTGCATTGTTGAAACAGAGGTTTATGATTTAAACGGTAAAAAGCTCTATGCCGAAGAGGTAAAAGCTACTGCAAAGGCAGAGAGCGCAACTGAGGTTGGTAAGCTGTTCAATCCTACGGGCGTTGATGTTGCAACGGGTAAAAGGGCTTGGGCATCATCATTGGAAAATGAACGTGATATTGCGGCCAACGCCTTTGATGGTGGAGATGTTACCCGTTGGACGAGTTCGGGTCAGGATACCGAATGGATAGCTGTTGATTTAGGCGAAGAGACTGATATTGACGGAGTATTTATCAGTTGGGAAAATGCTTATGCAAGAGCCTTTGATATCGAAGTTTCAAATGACTCTGAAATTTGGACGACCGTTGCATCTGTAAAAGAGGGCAAGGGTGGACTTAACACTGTTATGTTTGACGCGGTAAAAACGAGATATGTCAGAGTACATTGCCGCGAAAAGGGTACGATGTGGTCGTATTCCATCTATAAAATATTTGTTTATAAGGCAGGAACCTCCGCTTCGGGTATCGACGGACTTACTCCCACGCATTTTATCAAGCTCAGAATGAGGGATATGGCAGGAAATCTTATTTCTGAAAATTTCTATTGGAGAAGCCTTCGTGATTGTGATTATACCGCAATGGCAGATATGGCAAAAACTAAGCTTACACTTGAAGCTGACTGCAGAAGCGAAAACGGCAAAACATATCTTGACGTGAATGTCAAAAATACAGGCGAAAATATCGCTGTCTGCATAAGAATTAAGGCGGCAGATGCAAATATTACCTGCGGTGATGACAGAATTTTGCCGACCATTTACAGCGATAACTATTTCTCACTTCTTATCGGAGAAGAAAAGAAGATAACAATTGAGATCCCTGCCGATAATGTTGATATTAAGCTTTTGGCGGAGGGCTATAATACTGAAAAGACCGAAATTAGCTGCTGAAACGGAGGGCTTCAAGTTGAAAAAGAATATACTCAGAAAAATTAGTCTTGCTTTAGCCATAGCAACGATATTTTCATGTATCTCACTGACTTCGTGTAAAAATATCGGCGAAACGCCTGAAACGAATTCGGTTGCGGTAGCAAAGGACTATATCGAGGGTAATTGGAAGCTTTCGAGGGTTATGGATGTGCAGGGTACAGAGGGCACAGCAATGTCAAAAAGTGACTATGTCTGCGCGGATGAAACATGGATCAATGCGACTGTCCCCGGTACGGTGCTGACGAGCTATTTGGATCAAGGTCTTATTTCCGACCCTTATGTAGGCACCACTATGCAGGAGCTTGAAAACAGCGGCTATTATAATTGCGATTATTGGTACAGAACTGAATTTACCGTAAACGAAAGCTATACGGGAAAAAGAGTGTGGCTCAATTTTGACGGTATCAACTGGAAGGCTGATGTCTATGTCAATGGCAATTCTATCGGTAATATTGCAGGTGCCTTTATCAGAGGAAAATTTGATATAACCGATTATGTTACTGTCGGTACCACTAATTACCTTGCGGTATATATTCATTACTGCAATTCGGATGTTGAGGATATGCCGAGCTTTTTATGTTCAGCAGGATGGGATACTATGCCTCCTATCCCCGGCAGAAATATGGGTATTTATAAAGATGTTTACTTAAGTGCAACTGCTGATGTAACGGTAGACGATCCCTTTGTTAAGGTTGATTTGCCATTACCCGATGTGTCAAGTGCCAAGCTGAATGTTTCGGCAGATGTAACAAATCACGGAGGCAGTACAAGCGGTAAGCTTGTTTGCGAGATAACGCCTAAGGATGTAGAAAATGCTAAGACAATTACCTTCGAAAAGGAAGTAAGTCTTAAAAAGAGTGAAACTCAAACTGTCACATTTGATGAGCAGACTTTGACGGATCCCCTTCTTTGGTGGCCTAACGGCTACGGTGAGCAGAATCTGTATAACTGCAAGGTCTACTTTGTTTCAGGTGACACCGTTTCTGATGTTGAGGAAACTACGTTTGGCGTCAGAGAATTTTCCTATGATACAGAAGCTCTTTCAGATATGATAGTATATTGTAACGGTGTCAAGATTTTCTGCAGCGGCGGCTGTTGGTGTATTACCGAAGCCATGCTTAATTGGTCAGACGAGCAGTTTGATACTGCCGTTAAGTATCAGGCAGATATGGGAATTACTATGGTCAGAACATGGCACGGAACCTCTGATTTTACAGAGTTTTACGATGCCTGCGACAAATACGGAATAATGGTATATGAAGATTTTTGGCTAAACGGATATGTTTGTCCCGAAGATGTTGATATGTTTATGGAAAACGTAGTCGATAAGGTTAAACGACTTAGGAACTATGCTTGTCTTGCAATTTGGTGCGGTGAAAATGAGGCAACACCTCCTGCGCCGCTTAACAGAAAAATCCCTGAGGCGATTGAAGAATACGATAATACCAGATATTATATCGACTCCTCCAATGCTGATGAGGTATCTGGAGGTGTGACCTATTCTATTCAGGACCCGTCGTGGTATTTTGACCAATCAAACGGCTTCACTACGGAGATAGGCTGTGTTTCCGTGCCCAATGCCGAAAGTATTATTCGTATGATGGGTAGTGAAAATGCTTGGCCCGTCGGTAATGATACATGGAAGTTCCACGATTACGATGCCGATATCGGCAATAAGCTTCCTGAAAAATACACAGCCAATGTAAACGGCAGATACGGAACAGCCACTGATATTTATGATTTCTGCAAAAAAGCACAGCTCATTAATTATGAAACATATAAGGCCATATATGAAGCGTGGAATGACCAAATGTGGACATCTACCAGCGGTCTGCTTCTTTGGATGTCAAATCCTGCATGGCCCTCAACTATTTGGCAGACCTATGACTACTATATGGAGCAAAACGGTGCATATTTCGGTACAAAAACAGCTAATGAAATGACGCATATTCAGTGGAATTCTTCTACGGGAAGCGTAAAGGCTATTAATAAGACAGCTGCCGATTTAGGCGAAGTTACCGCAACAGCTACGGTTTATAACATTGACGGAACGGTTGCCTTTGACAGAACGGCAAAGTTAAATGCTCCTGCCAATTCTGCAACCGAAGCATTTATGCTCTTTGAATATACAGGTGTAAATCTTGCAAAAAATAAGACTGCTACCGCATCTTCCATAGATAGGGGAGAATTTTCTGCCGCGAGAGCTGTTGACGGCAAGGCGGATACAAGATGGGCGGCAAGCGGCAGAGGTAACGAATGGTTGCAAATTGATTTGGGCAGTGAACAGCTTGTTGACAGAGTCGAAATTGCTTGGGAAAATGCATATGCGTCAAGGTTTGCTGTTATGGTATCTGTTGACGGCGAAAATTGGACTACCGTCGACAGTAAAAATGATGCTTACGGCGGCACTACCATTCATAATTTTGATGTGGTAACTGTAAGATATGTAAAAATCAATTGTATCGGTGCAGGTACTATTTATCCCTATTCGATTTATGAGGTACGCGTAATAGAGGCAGGCACTACAAATACCGAAGGTGCGGATATCTCTGATGTTCATTTTATTAAGCTCAATCTTACCGATAAGGACGGCAATACTATCAGCGATAACTTCTATTGGAGAAGCAACAGCGGTATAGATTATACTGAGATAAACAGCCTTTCCAAGGCTACACTTGTCCTTTCCTCTGAGAGAGTGGAAGCAGAAGAAGGTAAAACTAAGATTAAGGTTACCATTAAAAATGACTCCTCGGTCATTGCTTTGGCGATAAGGCTTAAAGCTATACGGGATAATGCGGCAGAGGGAGAGGATAACCGGATTTTGCCCTGTGATTATGAGGATAATTATATTTCACTTACCCCCGGTGAAGAGACCGCCGTTACATTGGAGTTTGATAATGAGTATCTTTACGGCGGCAATCCTGAGCTTCGTGTTTCAGGTTATAATACCGATGAATACGGCTGGGCGATATAATGTGCAAATTGCACAAAATTACCAAAACATTTTTGTTGTAAAATGATAGATATAAAAGCGCTGTTTTTAATTGCCAAACAGCGCTTTTTCTGTTATAATACCCATATATATTCAGTTGCGAAAGCTACAAGACAAGAGGAGGAAGGTAGGCGGTTTGAAACCGTCGAGCAAAGAGATGAAACGATTTATTAAACGTAGAATGTCTTTACTGTTGGTGCTTGCCGTTATGGTAGGTATTCTTGCTTTAATGCCGAGCTGTAAGCAGACAGGCATTTTTGAGCAGAGAAAAGATTATATTACCGGTTCGTGGAAGATGAGCCGAGTTCCCGATACTTCGGCTGACGGACTTGCTTTAAGTAAAGAGGGATACAATTACGAAGGGGATAAGCAGTGGATCAATGCTACTGTTCCCGGAACTGTTTTGACCTCTTATCTTAATGAAGGCTTAGTTCCTGAGAATATCTATTACGGAACTACTATGCAGGAGCTTGAAGAAAGCGGCTATTATAACGTTGACTATTGGTATACCACTGAATTTGAAGTTGCAAGCGGTGCAGGTGATACTGTATGGCTTAATTTCGACGGTATCAACTATGAAGCTGACGTTTTTGTCAACGGTAACGAAGTCGGAACTGTTACCGGTGCATTTATCCGCGGCAGATTTGATATTTCCGATTACGTCAAGAAAGGCAAGACCAATTATCTTGCAGTATATATCCATTGGTGCAATTCTGCAGTTGTAGATATGCCCTCCTTCCTCGTTAGTGAAGGTTGGGACTTCTCACCCAAGGTTCCCGGTAGAAACATGGGTATTTATAAGGACGTATACCTCACTTATACCGAGGATATCTCCATTATCGACCCTTATGTAAAAACAGACCTTCCTTTGCCCGATTTAACCTCGGCGAAGATTGATATTTCTACCGAGCTTCTTAATAATACCGGCAGGACAATAAGCGGTACAGTTAACGGTGTTATCTATCCTCAGGGCGGAGATATGTCTCAGGCAATTACTTTCTCTCAGAAGGTAAAGGTTCCCGAGCCTACTGAAGATGAGGAAGTGACTCTTGTTACCTTTGAAACCATCACCATTGAAAATCCCCAGCTTTGGTGGCCCAACGGTGCAGGTGAGCAGAATATGTATTGCCTCCAGCTTTCCTTTGACAGTGCCTTTGCAACCTCCGATGTTACCACTGTTGATTTCGGTATCAGAGAATTCCAGTATGATTATACTGCAAATACTGACCTTGTTCTTTCGTGTAACGGTCAGAAGATTATGATGCGCGGCGGTAACTGGGGCGTTCCCGAAGCGATGCTCAATTTCACTGATGAAGATATGGATACCGCTATCAGATATGAAGCAGAGCAGGGCTTTAACTGTATCCGTTTCTGGCACGGAACTTCCGACTTTGAGTCGGTTTACGATGCCTGCGACAAATATGGCTTAGTTGTATTTGACGATTTCTGGCTTAACGGTCAGGAAATGCCTAAGGATGTCAAGGCATTCTACGCAAATGTTCAGGATAAGATCAGACGTTTAAGAAACCATCCCAGTATTGCAGTTTGGATCGGAGAAAATGAAGCGACTCCTCCGGGAAGCCTCGCAACTCTTATTCCAAAAGCTATCAATGCGCTTGACGGTGTACGTTTCTATGCACCTTCTTCCAATACTGAGGCTCTTACCGGCGGTGTAACCTATTCTATTCATGAGCCGTCATGGTACTTTGAGCAAGCAAAAACTCACGAAGGCTTTACTACCGAATTTGGTTGCGTAAGTATCCCGAATGTTGAAACTATGCGCCAGATGATGTCGGAAGATGCTCTTTGGCCCGTAGGTCAGAGTGATGAATGGCTTTTCCACGATTACGATGAAGATATTGGTAATAAGCTTCCCGGCCTTTACACTGATGCAGTAAATAAGCGCTACGGAACGGCAACCAATATCGACGAATTTTGTCAGAAGGCACAGCTTTTGAATATCGAAACCTTCAAGGCGATTTACGAATCATGGAATGATTATATGTGGACAAACTGCTCTGGTCTTCAGCTTTGGATGTCACATTCGTCGTGGCCCTCAACCATTTGGCAGACTTATGACTATTATTATGAGCAGAACGGTGCATACTTCGGTGCTAAGTGGGCATGTGAAGAAATCCACGTTCAGATGAATGCTTTGGAAGGCTCTGTTAAGGTAATCAATATGACTACTTCTGAGCTTCAGAATGTTACAGTTCGTGCAGATATCTATAACTTGGACGGCACATGCGCATATACCGAAAGTGTTCAGCTGAATGCAGCAGCTAACGCTTATACTGAAGCATTTAATCTCTTTACAGGCAGCGCAAAGCTCAGAACAAATGCTAATGTTTCAAATGTTCACTTTGTAAAGCTTTATCTCCTTGATGAAAACGGCGGAGTTCTTTCTGAGAATATCTATTGGAGAAGCAAAACAGGTAATAATTATAATGACCTTAATAAGATGACCGAGGCTACCCTTGCGGCATCTGCTACATCGACAACAGATGATACTACCACGAAGATAACCTTGACTCTGCAAAATCAGTCAAGCGGTATCGCTCTTGCTGTCAGAGTAAAGGCAATGCGTGATAATGCAGCAGAGGGTGAGGATAACAGAATTCTTCCCTGCTATTATTATGATAACTACGTAACCCTTCTCGGAAACGAAAGCAAGACCATCACCATTGAATTTGATACTGAAGAGCTTAAGGGCGGTAATTGTCAGCTTTCCATAGAAGGTTATAATACTGTAGAAAGCATTATTGCTGTACAGTAATCATTTTGAAGGAGGATGAAGAATGAAAGAACAAATTATTGCAATTCTCGAAGATGTAACCGGAATAGATAATATCACGGAAGATATGTCGTTTGGTACGGATATTATTCTTACATCTATTACAGTTATGAAAATGGTTTACGACCTTGAGGATAAGCTCAAGATTAAGGATATTCCTGTCGAGATGATGTATGATATCGAAACCGTTAAGGATTTGATTAATATTGTAGAAGAACGCAAATGAAAACTCATCAAAAGTCCGATTTGTTTCAAATCGGACTTTTGATAAAAAATAACAGGAGGGTCATAAATATGGCAAAAGAAATGAAAGTGATTTACGAGGAAGTTAACTCCTTCAAAAGTTTTCTTGATTTTTGCTGTAAAAGAGCGAATAATGGTGAGAATAATTTCTTTATGAGAAAGGGAGAAAACGGACCCGTTCATATTACTTATAACGAATTCCGTGAAGCTTGCACCCGCTTTGCAGCAGGACTTCTTAAGGCAGGTATCACAAATAAGCATGTTGCAATTATCAGTGAAAACTCTTATGAATACTATGTAATGTATTTCGGTACCGTAATGGCAGGTAACGCATTTATTCCTCTAAACCTGACTCTTGAAGAAGATAAGTTGAGCGGACTTATCAATTTTGCAGATACCGATATTATAATGATAAGCGAAAAATACGAAAACTTCAGAGAGGTTATTGAAAATGATTGCCCCAATGTAAAAACCTTTATTTCAATTAACGCTCAGAAGGAAAATGAGCTTTCTTATGACGGACTCATTGCATCGGTAACAGCAGAAGAAGCGCTCGCTACTGAATTCAAGGACAGCGTTTACAATGACGAAACTTCCTTGCTTTGCTTTACCTCCGGCACTTCCGGCGGTATTCCTAAAGTAGTTATGCTTTCAGTCAAGAATATTCTTGCAAATGTCAGATACGGTTCGCATGATATATACGGAGAATGGTATCCCTTAAGACTTTTACCCCTGCCGCTTTATCATCTTGCGGCACTCAACTTCCCGATTTATACCTTTATGCCGCAAAGCACCGAAATGGCACTTTGCACCGAGGTTAAGGATGTTTTTGCAGACCTTTATTATTACAAGCCCGGATACCTCATGGCCGTTCCTGCAATGAGCGAAATGATTCTTAAGCTTTTGGAAGCTGAAGTAGATAAAATGGGTAAGCGTGAGGAATTCGAGCAGTACAATAAAGAAGCGGACGAAGCAGGAATTCCCCCCTTTGAAAGAAGACATTACGCCGAGCAGTTTAAGGGCATAGTAGGCGGAAATCTTGTTTCTCTCACCTTTGCGGGTGCAAAATCTTCTGAAACTATCAAGGCTGCACTCGGCAGATTCGGCATGTTTACGAGAGACGGCTATGGTATGACTGAGTGTGCACCTATGGTAGCGACTGAATATGATGAATGCCGCTTGGGTTCAGTCGGGCAGGTTTGCCGCTTTAATGAAGTAAAAATAATCGACGGTGTAGCTTAGGTCAAGGGTGATAACGTCATGAAGGGTTATTATAAAAATCCCGAAGGAACAAAGCAGGTCCTTAATGAGGACGGATGGTTTTGTACCGGAGATTTGGCACGTCTTGATAAAGACGGCGAATTCCTTTACATTCTCGGCAGAGCAAAGAGTGTAATCGTTCTCACTAACGGTGAGAATATAGATCCCGAGGAGATAGAGGGTGTGCTCACAAAATCTGAGTATATTAAAGAAGCACTTATCGTTCCCGACGAAAAGAGCAAGAATACTGTTGTCGGAGCACTCATTTATCCCGATGAGGATGCTATCGCAAAGGACGGCCGCGATGCTCAGACCATTATTGCAGAGGTTGTAGCTGCAGTTAATAAGAGCCTTCCCATTGCAAAGCGTATGGCACGCTTCCGCATCATGGATAAACCATTTGAGAAGAATTCAATGATGAAGGTACTTCGTCTGAAGTATCCTAATATGGAGGCTTAATCTAAGCGTAAATTGAAATTTGTGCCTTTCGTGTGCTTGTTACGCGAAAGGCACAAATGCTGAAAGCATTGGGAAAAGAAAGGAAGAAACATAAATGCAAGAACAGGACAAGGTCGGCTTGACGCGCCTTGAAAACTATTATTTGATGACCAATATCAAGGGTGTACTCACATTTATTCTGGTCTGCTTTCATTTAATTTCACTCAGATTAAATGCAGGAGTCTTTAGTGCGGAGCTTCTTACAACAAGGGAGGCGTTGTTAGGACCGATATTTATGATTGGATTGGGTACGGTACCGTTATTTGTATTGATAACGGGCTATTACTCCAAGGACGTAGATGCGTGCAGAAATACGGCGTTTACTAC
>CAYRPK010000015.1:0-12626 GCA_964426175.1 uncultured Eubacteriales bacterium
GGTGTGCTGGGAAATGGCGATGATGAAGCAAAAGCGAAAAAGCGTTATTATAAGAGTTTGTGTCATTGCATTTGCATGCTATGTTGTTTTTACTCTTGTAAGTCTCAAAATTCAAATTGAGCGCAGTAAGCAAGAGGTTGAAGAGCTTAATACCCAAATCAATAATCAGGAAATTATCAACGAAGAGCTCCAACGAACTCTTTCGGATGATAATCTTGACGATGCTATTCGCCGTGCGGCTGAAGAACAAGGATATACCGCACAGGGTGAAGAAGTATATATAGACGCAGCAGGTAATTAAATTTAGGGAGGATATTGTTTTAAATGCAGTTGGAAGTTGGTTCGATAGTTGAAGGAAAGGTAACCGGCATTACTAATTTCGGGGCTTTTGTGGAGTTAGAGGATAAGCGAGTCGGTATGGTACATATTTCTGAGATTGCAAGTGTTTATGTTAAAGAAATACGTGACCATATTCAGGAGGATCAGGTCGTTAAGGTAAAGGTTTTAGGTATAGAGCCTAACGGTAAGATTAATCTTTCCATTAAAAAAGCTACAGAATCAGGTTCGGCTGACAGGAGAAACGACAGAGGTTTTCGTGATAGGGATGAAAGAAAGTCACGCGCACCTCACGGTAGCGCACCTTCACAGGCTCAGCCCGTAAGTGAGGCGCAATCCTTTGAGAACATGCTCAACAAATTTAAGCAGTCGAGTGACGAAAAAATATCGTCTTTGCGTGCAATGAATGAATCTAACAGACGTAGCGCGTCAAGGCGAACATCACACAAATAAATTACGCGGAGTGCCAATCACTCCGCTTTTGCTTTTTGGGGGAAATAAAGTGAAAATATATAATGCAAGAATTTACCGTTTATCAGAAAACACCGTTACGGAAGGATATCTTGAGCTTAGCGGTGGGAAAATAATCAATATTGCATGCGGCCGGCCAGATAAAATATGTGACGGCGATATCGACGCTTGTGGCAATGCTGTTACCGCCGGCTTTGTAGATGCACACAGCCACTTGGGAATGTTTGAGGACGGTATAGGCTTTGAGGGTGATGACGGTAATGAATGTACCGACCCTTCCACACCTCATTTGCGTGCCATCGACGCAATTAATCCTTTGGACAGAACCTTTACCGAAGCATGTGAAGCGGGAATAACCACCGTTATAACAGGTCCAGGCAGTGCTAATCCAATCGGCGGTCAGCTTTGTGCCATTAAAACTAAGGGAAAAAGAATTGATGATATCATCATAAAAGCGCCTATTGCAATTAAAATGGCTTTCGGTGAAAATCCCAAGACAGTCTATGACGAAAAAAAGCAGTCTCCGACGACGCGCATGGCTGTTGCGGCTGTTATAAGAGAAGAACTCATTAAGGCTAAACGCTATATGGAGGCAATAGAGCGCGCCGAGGATGAAGGGGACAAGCCTGACTTCGACTTTAAATGTGAAGCTCTTATTCCGCTTTTGAAGGGTGAACTGCCTGCCCATATTCATGCCCACCGAATTGACGATATTTTTACCGCAATGCGTATTTGTAAGGAATTCGGCATTAAATATGTCATCGTCCACGGAACCGAAGCGCATCTTGAGCCTGAAATTGTGGCTGAGGAAAATGCGGCTGTACTCTGCGGTCCGCTTTTGGGTGACAGATGCAAACCTGAGCTTCGTAATTCTTCAATAAAACAGCCTGCTGTTTTATCACAAAAGGGAGTAAAATTTGCAATTATTACGGATCATCCCGAATTGCCATCCCAATATTTGCCGCTTTCTGCGGCTGTTGCAGCAAGAGAAGGTCTTGACAAGCTTGAGGCGTTGAAATCCGTCACCTTATATCCTGCGGAAATTACACGGCTTGAAAATCGTGTAGGTGACATCAAGGTCGGACTTGATGCGGATATACTTATATGGGGAACTTCCGAACCTGATCTTTTCAGCTTACCCAAAAATGTAATTCTTAACGGAGTAATTGTAAAATGAGCATACGTGAAATCAGTACAAAAGAGATTACCGCGGCAGTCAAAGAGCTTTTTTTATCAGCCAATACTCATTTACCCGAGGATTTGGCGAATAGAATATACAGCTGTGAAAAACGAGAAACCTCTACCTTTGCAAAAAGCTGCTTTGAGGATATGATAAAAAACCTTGAATTATCAGGGAACGAGCAGTTGCCTATATGTCAGGATACAGGTATGGCGGTGATTTTTGCCGAAATCGGGCAGGATACGCATATAATCGACGGTGACTTTACCGAGGCGGTAAATCAAGGTGTAAGGGAAGCCTACCTTGACGGTGCCTTTCGCTGTTCCGTTGTAGCTGACCCCATTCTTCGCGGTAATACGGGTGATAATACGCCTGCTGTTATACACACTTCAATCGTTAAGGGAGATAAAATCACCCTTACGGCGGCGCCTAAAGGCTTTGGCAGCGAAAACATGAGTAAGCTTAGAATGTTTACTCCTGCGGCTAATGAAAACGATATTATTGATTTTGTAGCCGACTGCGTTAAAGGTGCTGGCAGCAATCCTTGTCCTCCCGTTGTGGTTGGCGTTGGTATAGGCGGTGACTTTGAATATGCGGCAGTGCTTTCCAAAAAAGCGCTGTGCAGAAGTGTTGATATAAGAAATAAAAAGAAATACTACTCAGAGCTTGAAGAAAAAATGCTTAATAAGATAAATTCATTAGGAATAGGAGCTCAGGGCTTTGGCGGAGCTATAACTGCATTAGCCGTCAATATTGAAGAATATCCTACCCATATAGCAGGACTGCCTGTAGCGGTCAATATAGGCTGCCACGTAACGAGGCACAAAACCAAAGTAATTTAAGAGGAAGAGAATAATGATTAAATTTGTTGCACCCTGTCTTTTCGGAATTGAAGCATCTCTTTGCTTTGAAGCCAAAAAATTAGGGTTTAAAAATGTTCAAAGTGAGAATGGCAGAGTCTTTTTTGAAGGTGAGCTTATAGATATACCGCGAGCAAATATCAGTCTTCGCTTTGCCGAAAGAGTGTGCATTTGTCTTGCTCAGTTTAAGGCAAAGAGCTTTGAAGAGCTTTTTCAGGGCGTAAAAAAGATCAATTGGCAGGAATGGATTTCAAAAACCGATGAATTTCCAGTAAAAGGCTCAAGCCTTAATTCTACACTTCACAGCGTTCCCGACTGTCAGTCCATTATTAAAAAGGCTGTAGTTGAAAAGCTCAAAAGCGTGTACGGCGTAAATTGGCTTGAAGAAACGGGCGACAGACATCAGATAAGATTTACAATACTTAAAGATAATGTAACGATAATGCTTGATACATCAGGGCAGGGACTGCATAAGCGCGGATACCGTCAGATTTCGGCAGAAGCGCCCATAAAAGAAACAATTGCCGCAGCCTTGATTGATGTTGCGAGGTATAAGCCAGACCGAGTTTTTTATGACCCTATGTGCGGCAGCGGTACGTTTTTAATAGAAGCGGCACTTATGGCAAAAGGAATAGCTCCGGGATTAAGCCGCCGTTTCTCCGGTCAATTTTGGTCTCAAATTCCCAAAAGGCTTTGGAAAGAAGCTTTGGACGAGGCAAAATCAAGCATTATTAATACCGATGCGCAGATAGTCGGCTATGATATTGACGAAAAATCTATATCCATTGCCAGAGCAAACGCCGAAAAAGCGGGGGTAGGGGATATAGTTAAAGTCTATAAGCAGGATATCTCGGCTTTTTCACCTAAAGAAGAGAGAATAACAGTCGTAACAAATCCTCCCTACGGTGAGCGACTTTTGGATATTAATTCTGCTCGTGAATTATATAAAACCATGGGTAAGGTGTTTACTAAAAATCAGGGAAAGGGATATTTTATAATTGCACCTGATGAAGAATTTGAAACCTATTTCGGCAGAGAGAGTGATAAAAAGCGTAAAATATATAACGGCATGATTAAATGTAATTTTTATCAGTATTTTCGCGGTTAAATTTTAAAACATTGTAAAATAATTTGTTTTTTTTGTTTACAAACAGGTTTGTTATGTGATATAATTTTATATGTATTTAAAATGTTGTTGTTTTGTTTGAAAGGCGGTAATTTAATGAAGACATTTAAGCGAATTTTAGCAGTTTTGCTTACTGTCGGTATAGTTGCAGGTGTTCTTGCGACAGTGTCTTTCTCTGCTGTGGCTGACGGAACTCCCGTATCTGTAACTCTTTTGGGTGCGCAGGTGCGAGTTAATAAGGGTTTGTCAACTGCCAAGGATTTAAGATTTGTCGGAAAAATTCCTACTGCGGCTTTTGAGGACAATAGAAGTGAGATTACGCAAATTGGTATGCTTATAGCAAAGCGCACTGATCTTGATGCAAAAAATCTCACACTTGATATGTCGCTTTATGACACTCAGGCTAACTACGGTATTACCGTAAAAAAAGCAGCCATAGGCTATCTTGTTGATACTTATGCTGACGATGCATCTGATCCTCATTACAGATTTCATGTAGCACTTTTAAGCATTGATCCCGAGAAGTATGTGACCTACTATTCTACCACTGCATATATTATCTGCAAGGATTCTGTTACAGGTGAGGAATCGGTGGTATTCAGCGAAAATATTGACCGCAGAATAAGTGATATTACTATCACTTATCCCGATGACGATACTTCTGAGGATGACCTTGAATCCTCAGTTAGCGACACTGTTTTCACCGATGATGAGTCTGTGGGCACGTCTTCCTCAAAGCTGCTTGCGGATTCAAACTTTGATTGCCATGTCGGTGACATGATTTCTCTTACTGCTATTGACAACACTTCGCAGGTACTGTGTAATGATGTTGGTATGAGTGGACTTTGGTCTCCTGCGCATATGCAGGCGGCATTCTCAAGTTCAAGTCAGTCATCTTACGTTAGTGAAAGTATGTATGCCACAAGTGAAGCAAAGTCATTCACTTTCGATTGCGGCGCAAAATATTCATTGGGTGGATTGTTCATTTGGAACTATAATGACACAGACCATCTTGATTACGGATTTAAAGATGTAGTTATCAGTTATTCCGAGGATGGAAATACTTGGACAGACTACGGCAATTTCACATTAGCGCAGTGCAGTGCTTCCGACAACACAAACTATGAAGGCAATACTGCTACAAATACCACTACAGATAACCGCGCTATTGATTTTGACGGCACCTGCGCGCGCTATATCCGTATTACTCCCACCTCTAACTATGGTGGCAGTATGTACGGTTTAAGCGAAATTCGACTCTTTATGCAGAAGACCGTTCCTTCGGCTGGTGATATGATTTATTCCAAAGCCTACACCACTAAAGTTGACGGAGATTCTCCTGAAAATCTTATCAACAATTCGGGTATGACAAATACCAATTCTTCTATGTATAACGGAGCAGGTGCTTCAAATGACCCTGATGATATGTGGCTTTCCACCGAAACTGCCTCAAACTCACTTGTTGCCTTCAATTTGGACGGCACATATCCTATCAGCACCATCCGTATCTGGAACTATAACGATCCCGAACATCTTGATTACGGAATTAAGGAATTTCGGCTGTATTACACAGCTCGTGAGCCCATGAGCATTGAGCGCATTGATACCTCTGTTTATGCTAATTTCGACGAAGTTGTTGCTTCGGGAGAGAAAGACCTTGTAAACTTTGCGGGTGGTTCGTGGACATTAGCAGGCGTTTATACCTTACCTCAGGCCAGTGGCAAGGACGGTATCTCAAATTCACTTGCAATCGACTTGGGCGATGTTCATGCACAGCATATCAAGATAGTTCCCGTTTCTAACTATGCAGGCACCGATAATAATTTCGGTCTTTCCGAAGTAAGATTTTACAGCGGCAGCGGCTGGGCGGCTGAATATTCAAGAACTTGGTCAGGACTCCTTTCAAACTCCGGTTGCTTTAAGTGGCAGGGCAATACCTCCTCCGACGGCTTCTCAAGCAGCAGTGGCGGTGGTTGGCTTGGCGGCGACGGTACAATGTCTACTCCGCTTTTGGGCACTGACCATCAGAATAACGGTTCTATAAATGAAAATTCAAAGACACTCTTTACATTCCAGGATAGCTGGGTAGGCTGTTTCGGTAACTACCGTACCTTTACTCCTTCGGGCGGATATCTTAAAAGCTCGGGTGTCAGCTTAGGTATGAAAAACATGGCTTACATGATGCTTGAGGGTGATGTTCCCGACCCGAGAAATATTCAGTGGTATACACAGATGAATGACGGACTTTCCAGCGATAACCACTTGGGTAATATCTATCCCTCATGGTATTCAGATTATGATGCCGACGGCAACGAATATTGGACCTCAGAGGTAACGAGCAATGACAGAGGCTTCTGGCTTCTCTACAGTGTAGCTATCGACAATGCTGTCTACACACTTGCAGGACGTGTTTGGGGTAACGGTTGGAGTAAGGGCATAAATGACCTTTACAGCCACCAGCTTGGTTCAGACGGGTTCCCCAATATGTCTGTTGAAGCTGAGCTTGAAGTCAACGGTGATAATTCACCCCTCAGATACTCATATGTTGACGGTGAAACGACATACACCTATGCCTTTGAATCACTTTATACAGGTGAGGGTGACGGCTACATCTATATTTACGGTACCTTCAGCGGCTTTGAGGGCGGCAATATGGCGGTTATGAGAATTGCTGAAGAGGATTATCCCACACTTTCCAATCCCACATATTGGGACGGTACTACTTGGAATACCGATATTACTTCCTGTGCTAACATCGCAAATTATCATTCAAGCGGTAACGTTACTTTGATGACCTCCGGTCCTTATAAGGGCAAGTATGTAAATGTTCATACTGAATACGGAATTATGGGTACCACGGCTGGTCAGCTTAAATTCGGTGTCAGTGATAGTCTTACAGGTCCCTTCAGTTATCCGGAAGAAGGAGGATATCTCTTCTACGCTCCCGAATATTATGAGGTTTCCTTTAACACCTACTCTGACAGTCCCTATGTAATTGCTCAGTGGAATTATAACGGTAAGTCCCATCCTGCAATTTCAGGCGAGGGTGAGCTGATTTCTACCTATAACTACGGTGTGCATGAAGACCGCAAGTACAGCGACGGAACGAGCATTATAGAGGCATCTTGGATATTCGGATTTACCACCAAGGAATATGAACATTCCAAATTTGTACGAATGTTTGAAATTGAATAGTTTTTTGAATGATTTAAAAGAGACATCACGCTATGTGCTGTCTCTTTTTTCATATATAACCGCTTGCCTTGCATATAATTTGAGAGGGTGAGAATATGTTTACAGGCAAATTTAAATTTAAATTCAGTATTTCGGTAAGCTTTATCGTACTTATAACCCTCATATTATTAACGGGAATAAACGAAATTGCACTGTCGGCTTGCTTTGCATCTATGTTACATGAATTGGGGCATCTTTTAGCAATTGTGGTGCTCGGCGGCAGGGTAGAGGGTATTAATTTGAAAGCATTTGCCGCGGAAATAGTAATTGATGAGCGCACCTTTTCATTTAAAGGTGAAGCACTTATATCTGTTTGCGGACCTCTTATGAATTTACTTACGGGCACCTCTTCGATAGTATTTTTGGGTATAAATAATTTTGGGCTGTGCTCAATTATTTTAGGAATATTTCATTTGCTTCCCGTTGTAGGACTTGATGGAGGAAATGCTTTAAACGCACTTATTTCCGAAAGCAAGCATGAGACAATTTTCAGAAAAACACTTGTTATAGTATCTATCATATTTATAATTTTGATTTTATTTTTCGGTGTGTATATACTCATTATGACTAAGTTTAATTTCTCCTGTATTATCATGGCGCTTATACTGATTTTTGAAGCTGTCAGAAAAAAAGACAGCGGATTTCTTAAATTAAAGAAATCCGCTTGAAAATTATCTGTTTTGTCTTGCGATATTAAGAATACCGTCCTGACGGTAATTAAGTGTATCAAGCTCCTTGCCTGTACCGCGGACGACGCAGGTAACAGGGTCATCGGCAATATGAGTAGGAATACCCGTGGCGTTTGATACCAAAACATCAAGACCGCGAAGAAGCGCGCCACCACCTGTTAAAATAATACCGTCAACAGAGATATCTCCTAAAAGCTCGGGAGGCGTGCGTTCAAGCACACTCTTGATAGCGTCAACTATCAAGCCTGCATTTTCTTCAAAGGCTTCATATGTTTCGCTTGATTTAAGCACAATCATTTTAGGAAGTCCCGTGATGAGACAGCGACCCTTTATTTCTATTTCACTGTCATGCTCCTGCGGAAGAACACAGCCGATTTTCATTTTGATATCTTCAGCGGTGCGGTCACCGATGAGCATACGGTGCTTATTACGTACATATTTGATGAGGGTTTCGTCAAATTTGTCACCTGCAACCTTAATTGAAGAGGAAACCGCAACGTCATTTAGCGAAATAACGGCAATATCAGTAGTACCGCCTCCGATGTCGACCACCATACAGCCGTGCGGACGCGAAATATCAATACCCGAACCGATAGCAGCAGCAACAGGCTCTTCGATGATATATGCCTTGCCTGCACCTGCCTGATATGCAGCATCAATAATGGCACGCTCCTCAACATCGGTAACGCCGCTGGGAACGCATACGAGGATACGTGGTTTGAAAAGCGAACGGCGAATTACCTTCTTAAGAAAACGCTTGAGCATTTCTTCAGTGTAATCACAGTAAGAAATAACACCGTCCTTTAAGGGACGAATAACCTGAATATTACCGGGAGTACGACCGACCATTCTTTGAGCTTCTTCGCCGACCTTAAGAACACGCTTGGTATCTTGATCAACAGCGACGATCGACGGCTCGTTTAAAACAATGCCTTTTCCCTTAATATAAATAAGGACAGAAGCTGTACCAAGGTCTACTCCGATATCTGCACCGAACATATTGTGACCATTCCTTTCATCTATCAAAGGTAAAAACCTTACAAATTTTCAAATTATATCATAACACATTGTATGTGAAATTTCAAACAGTATTTTGTATATTTTAAGTAATTTCAGAATAACTGTCTTCAGATTTGCGCTTTTTCGTTACGGTAAGCAACGCAGAACAGGCGTAAACCTCAGATGCACCGTAAATTAACAGCATTTTGGCACATTCATTAAGTGTAGCGCCGGTAGTAATTATATCATCAAAAAGAAGAATTGTTTTACCGCGTACCGTATTGGGATCTGATATGTGAAAAACGCCGCTTACATTACCTGTGCGTTCGAAGGATTTAAGTATCTTTTGCGGCTTTGTATCGTAAATTTTTGACAGAATTCGTGGGTTGAATTCAATATCAAGATTTTTAGCAATTATACGACCCAAAATCTCCGCTTGATTAAAGCCGCGAAGATTTTGCTCACGGTAGGTCATGGGAACGACCGTCATACAATCAAAGCCGATATCTTCAAAACGGTCATGAACAGTGGCAGTTACTAAACGTGCTATTGTATTAATTCCGCTGAATTTACGGTAATTTTTAATGCGAAGAATACCCGACTTAGAACAGTCATTGTAATAAAGCGGCGCAGCAAAGGCGGTAAAATAATTGCTTTTACCCTTGCAGTCGCAGTCGGTAACCTTTCTGCCGCATTTAATACAAATATCACCCTCAACAAACGGGAGCTTTAAAGCACAGTCCTTACAGATACCGCTTTGCTCATGGGTAAGCTTTCCGCAAAAGGCGCAATGAGCAGGAAACAGATTATCAAAGATACTCATAACTATATTTCTCTGTAAATAAATTCAGAAAGGGCAGTATAGCGTGCACCGATGTTGCAGGTTCTGACCATTTCTGCAACAGTGCTTTGCCTGCCGACTATAATAAGCCTTTCCTTGGCTCTGGTAACGGCGGTATATAACAGATTTCGATATTTTAGCCTTGGGGGAACACCGTCCAGAACAAGCACTACTGCAGAAAATTCACTACCTTGACTTTTGTGCGCTGTAATGGCATATGCATGCTCAAGGTCGTCAATCATCTGAAACGGATATGACACCGCTTTTCCGTCAAAGCTGACCTCTAAAACAGAGGATTTGAAATCTATACTTTCAACAAAGCCGATATCCCCGTTAAAGATTCCGCTGCCTTGTTCACCTGAGTCAGATGTCCATAAAAGCTCGTAATTATTGCGCGTCTGCATGACCTTGTCACCTTGACGGTACACAATACCGCGTAAAATTACCTCGCTTTTTTGCGGAGATGGGGGATTGATTTTCGCTTGTAATGATTTATTAAGCTCTTTTGTACCGCAGAGAGTCTTGCGAGCAGGTGTTATAACCTGAATATCGGTATTGGAATTATATCCGTAGGCTGCAGGCAATCTACGTGAAACGAGGTCACAAACCGTTGCGTTAGCAGAAGCCTCACCACCTGAGCTCATGAAGAAAAAATCAGAGTCGCGTACATCTAAAACTGGTAATTCACCGTTTACAATTCGGTGAGAATTAGTTATTATCAGACTTTCTGATGCCTGCCTGAAGATATGCTGCAGCTTGACGGTAGGGATATCTCCACTTTTAATTATATCACGTAGCACATTTCCTGCGCCGACAGAGGGCAGCTGATCTGCATCTCCGACCAAGATAAGGCGGCAGTTTAATTTCATGGCACGCAGAAGAGAATCCATTAACAGGCAATCTATCATTGATGCCTCATCGAGAATTATAACCTCAAAATCGAGCTGTTCTTTTTCGTTTTTGCAAAAATGAGTAACATTATCATCGGAAAATTCCGCCTCAAGAAGACGGTGGATTGTTTTTGCCTCACAGCCCGTAAGCTCTGTCATGCGCTTTGCGGCTCTGCCTGTTGGTGCGGCAAGACAGACCTTAAGATTTTGCTTACCGCAGGCTGCAATAATTCCTTTAATTACTGTTGTTTTTCCTGTTCCGGGGCCGCCTGTCAAAACCATAATTCCGCGACGCAGTGCAAGACTTATGGCTTCGCGCTGCTCGTCGGCATATTCAATGCCCAAGGCTTTTTCCGTAGAGGCTATTACTTTACTGTAATCAAGCTTATTGTCAGGGAAGGTTCTCATTAAAAGAGCCAAACGCTCGGCGATATAGCTTTCGGCATTGTAATAATCGGTAAGAAAGATAGATTCAATTCCGTCAACTTCATCAATAACAATGTATTCTTCATCAACAAGCGTTTCAATACAGTCGTTTAACAGTTCTTCTTCTACCGATAGAAAATTAGCCGTTACAGTTGTAAGCTTGTGTCTGGGAACATAGGTGTGACCGTTCGTGCTGTTATGCCTCAGCACATGTAATATCCCTGCACTGATTCGACAGCTTGCCTGCGAATTAATGCCGAAGGAGGGAGCAAGCTCGTCGACGCGTTCAAAGGGGAAATGTACGATATGACAAAGCACATAAGGATTATTTTTGATTATCTCACAGGCTCCCGAGCCTAATTTTTTATAAACTCTGACACACTCCGACGGAGTAAGGCCGTATTCCTGAAGAAACATCATTACATTTCTCAGACCGAATTGAGAAACATAGCTTTTATTTATCTCTTCCGCCTTAGAGAGAGAAATTCCCTTTATTACCGCAAGCTCTGCGTAGTTATGCTCAATTATTTCAAGTGAGCGGTTACCGAACCTTGAAACGATTTTTTCTGCAATAGCAGGGCCGATGCCCTTTACCGCACCGGAAGCAAGGTAGCGAAGTATGTGTGTGTCTGTTTTGGGAACGACGACCTCTATCTCTTCAATCTTGAATTGCTGTCCGTAATCCTTATGAGTGACCCACGTGCCCACGACTGACACGTGCTCGCCTACATTTACAGACGGCAAAATGCCGACGGCGGGGAAGCAGTCCTCGTCGTCAGCTATTTCAAGAACAGTATAACCGTTATCGGGATTTGTATATATTACCGATTGAATCATACCTTCAAGTCGGAGTCTCTCTCGTTCTTCCATTAATGTCTCCTTAAGATGGCTTATAAAAGCTCCTTTACCATATCGGTCTTTTCCCAAGGAAGCTTCAGATCCTCTCTTCCCATATGACCGTAAGCTGCAATATTCGAGTAAATTGGGTTACGAAGCTCTAATTTTTCAATAATTGCACGGGGTCGAAGGTCAAACTTGTCGGTTACCAGCTTTGCAATTTTCTCGTTATCCACGGTATTAGTGCCAAAGGTATCTACAAAAACTGAGACGGGATTTGCCACACCGATGGCATAGGCAAGCTGTAATTCGCATTTATGTGCAAGCCCTGCTGCGACAATATTTTTAGCTATGTAACGAGCCATATATGCTGCGGAGCGGTCGACCTTAGTGGGGTCCTTACCTGAAAAGGCGCCGCCGCCGTGACGTGCATAGCCACCATAGGTATCAACAATAATCTTTCTGCCTGTAAGTCCCGTATCTGCGGCGGGACCGCCAAGGCAAAATCTGCCTGTAGGATTAACAAAAAACTTAGTTTCTTTTGTTATGAATTCTTCGGGTAATACAGGAAGAATAAGCTTATTTATCATATCCTCGCGAATTTGCGCAAGGGTGGCGGACTCATCATGCTGAGTTGATACAACAACAGTATCAATGGCTTTGGGAACTCCGTTTTCATAAAGGAATGTAACCTGAGTCTTTCCGTCAGGACGAAGATATCCGATTTTATTTTCATT
>CAYRPK010000016.1:0-12593 GCA_964426175.1 uncultured Eubacteriales bacterium
GGTAATACCTTCGGTAGATACACTGTCAGGGTAAACATGCTTACCAAAAGCAAGGGATGCTAATATGCAAATTTTTCTGCAAGCATCAAAGCCTTCAACATCTGCAGCCGGATTGCGTTCGGCATAGCCCAAATCCTGTGCGATTTTTAATGCTTCTTCGAAACTCATACCTTCTTTTATCATTTTAGTCAAAATGAAGTTACTTGTTCCGTTTAAAATACCTGCAATTTCAGAAAGCTCGTTTGCCGCAAGGCACTGATGAAGCGGTCTTAAGATAGGAATACCGCCGCCGACACTTGCCTCAAACATAAAGCTGACATTATTTTCCTCAGCAGCTTTTAAAAGTTCAGCACCGCACTGTGCAACAAGCTCCTTATTAGATGTGACCACGCATTTTCCCTTTTGCATTAAACTCATACAAAATTCAAAAGCCGGATGAACACCACCCATTACTTCAACGGCGATTTTTATTTCATCGTCATTTAAAATATCATTGAAATCTTTGGTGAATTTTTCGTCATAACCCGTACCCGAAAAATCTCTTAAATCGAGAACTCTCTTGACAAAGATTTCAGTTCCGCCGGTCTTTTTTGTAATGCTTTCGGTATTTTTATGAAGCAGCTCACACACACCCGAACCGACTGTTCCATGACCCATAACAGCAATACTAACCATACTGCACTCCCCTTAAGCTAAGGTGATTATTCACCCGTTATTTCTTCAATACTTATTACTCCGCTTACAGATTTTACAGTTCTTAACAGCTCTGTAGTGGATTCCTCAGGATTTCTCATACTCGCTGACACTGACACCATAGCTCTGCCCTTTACGGGAATATTCTGACTGATAGTAAGAATATTTGCACCGCTTTTATAAAGCGCGGTAATAAATTCAGATAAGACTCCGGCTTCATCGCGAAGCATTACATGAAGCGTTATTATACGCTCCTGAGATTTTTCGGAAAATCTGAAAACCTTATCCTTATATTTATAAAAAGCAGTTCGGGAAATGCCAACAGCATTGACAGCACTGTTCACTGTATCTGCCTTACCGCTTCTTAACAGCTCCTTTGCCTTGAGAACATTGCTGAAAACCTCAGGCAAAACCTCACCGTCTACTAAAAATAATTTAGTGCGGCTTTCAGTGTCGCCTATACCGTCATCATAGGTCATAATGTACGCCCTCCGCGAATATATGTTTTTCCAGTACGAACATTATACACTGTATTTGCTTCTCAGGCAAGAGTTTTTTATGTAAAAAATGATTAAACCAAGCACCGCAATTTTGTGCAAATTGCTATTTGGTTCTTTTTCTGATGTATGTAGGTAATGCAAAAAGCTCTTCGCATGGCACATGATAAACACTTTCGGGATGATTTGCACGTTCAACATTGTTACCATCTGCATCCTTAAGCTCGGTCAGCGTAAAAGCCTTTGCTCCATCGGGATGGAAAAATTCAAGCTCATCGCCCACACAAAATACATTCTTTGCACGACAAATCGCGTATCCGTCCTTATATCCGTCAACAATAGCAGATATTTCAAAATCCCTTACATAACTGTTATTAGAATAAATCTGGCTGTCGCTCTGCGGACCAAAAAGAAATCCCGTGTAATATTCGCGGTGACTGACCTTACACACATCGTCAAAAAGCCGCCTGTCAAAAGCATATTCACCCTGACAATCAGTATATTCGTCAATGGCATCACGATAAGCCTTTGTAACAGCGGCAACATAATATTCTGTTTTAACCCTGCCTTCAATTTTAAAGCTGTCAACTCCGGCTTTTATCAGTTTATCTGTATGCTCAATAAGACACAAATCCTTAGAATTAAGTATATATGTACCGCCATCTTCAAAAACAGGATAGTATTCGCCCTGCCGTTTTTCCTCAACGAGAGAATACTTCCAACGACATGGCTGTGCACATTCTCCCCTGTTTCCGTCACGTGAGATCATATAATTTGAAAGTAAGCATCTTCCTGAGAACGATACACACATAGCCCCGTGAACGAAGGCTTCGATTTCACATTCAGGCTGGAGCTTATCACGAATCAAAGAAATATCATCAAGAGTCAGCTCTCGCGCAAGTACAATACGCTTAGCACCCATATTGCAAAGCTCTCGCGCAGTAATATAATTTGTAACACCTGCCTGTGTGGAAATATGGATTTCCATATCAGGAGCAATGCTTTTTACCATGCTCATTATGCCGATGTCGGCAACAATAACAGCATCAACACCGCTCTCTGTGGCAGTTTTAATCATTTGACGGATACCGTCAATTTCAGAATTTAAAGGCGTTACATTTAAGGTAAGATAAAACTTTTTACCGAGCTTATGAGTATATTGTACCGCCTCATAAAGCTCGCTGTCCGAAAAATTAACGCTTGCCGCCCTAAGTCCAAAGCGGTGACCGCCTGCATATACGGCGTCTGCACCGAAAGCAAGTGCCGCTTTGAGCTTAGTCATGTCCCCTGCCGGAGACAACAATTCAGGCTTTTTCATCATGCTTCTTCTGCCGTCCCTTCAATTCCTGCGCCGGTCTCCTTAATTGCAGCGACCTGTTGCTCATGTCTGCGCGCCGTTTCGGAAAAATAGTAAAGACCGTTATCATCGGTTACAAAGTAATAATAATCCGTTTCATCAGGGTTCAGGACCGCTTTAATGGCACTAAGTCCGGGATTACATATTGCACTCGGAGGTAAGCCTTTGTTTGAATATGAATTATACGGATCATCTATTGAAATATCTTCCTCAGTATACCAAATAATTGATTTACCCGTAGAATAGCTGATCGTTGCATTTGACTGTAAATACGGATAGGTTGATGGAGAATCAAGACGGTTTAAGAAAACAGAAGCAACTTTACGCATAATTTCTGGCGTAGTACCCTCTTTTTGCACAATTGACGCAAGCTTGACAACATCCTCAACTGTCATATCTTTTTCCTCTGCCAATGCACGTAGATCCTCATCAAAACGGTCATCAAAGTTGTTTAAAAACTTCTTGACAACATTTGTTACAGACTCTCCCTTGTAAAAATCGTAGGTATCAGGGAAAATATAACCCTCAAGTGCAAAAAGTCTGTCTTCGCTTTCAGGAATTTCCGCAACAAAATCGTATGACGAATAGTCCCCATTCTGAATTTCATAGATAAAATCAGCAGCAAGGCAAACACCGCTTTCTTCAAGCTGTTCTGCAATCTGCTTGATAGTTTTACCTTCGATAACAGTTACAGTAACAACTTCTTTAACAACGGATTTTTTCAGCGCACTTAAAAGCGAGGAGTATCCCATTTTGGGATTGACTGTTACATCACCTGTTTTAATTTCAATATCGCTGTCACCCGAAATCTGAGCATAAAGATTAAGTCCCAAGGCAGTATCAATAATATCCATATCTTGCAGCATATCTGCCACCTGAGAAAGCGTAACACCTTCTGGGATATTTATTATCATATCCTCATCTTTTTTCATGAGTCCCAGCATATCGTTCATTATTATAAGCACAAACGCCGCAAGAAGCACCGAAATTAAAAGTACAACTATTGTATAAATAGTTGTAGTAAAGCAACCGGAACCTCGCTTAAGCCTTTTATCAGTTTCGACATTAAAGCGACGCTTTGAAAAAGCTTCGTTATCTATTGGTGCATCAGGATTATAATCAGGAATATTGCTTGTGGCATCGGAAACATCAACAACAAATTCTTTTTCAGGTTTTTTATAAAAAGTAGATTCATCAGATGCAGTGTCGCCTGAGTTGATACCATCAAGCGTATCCTTCTTTTCAAATTCTTCAGACATAAATATGCTCCTTTCGGTTGTAACCTAAATTGAGTCTGCGACATAGTATATAACAAATACGATTAGTGAGGTGAAAACAAATGGGATGCTTGAGAAATGTACTCGGTGATGAATGCTGGATCTGGATCCTCCTCATCATCATTGTTCTTCTCGGTTGCGGCTGTGACAACAACAGCTGCAATAACAGCTGCGGTAACGACAGCTGCGGCTGCGGTTGCAACTAATTGACCGAGAAAATCCTCCGTATCAAAACGGCTGCTTAGGCGGCCGTTTTGATTATTTCCGCGGAAATAATTCACTCCGAAATAATCAAATCTGCTGCAATATCAAAATCTTCAAAAGGAATCTTGTTAAAAACAAGAAAGCTTGGACAAAGCACAGCCTTCTTACCTGTATAATGTTCAAGAAACCTGTCATAATAACCTCCGCCGTAACCAAGTCTATGTCCGTATATATCAGCACAAAGACAAGGTAAAATGCAGAGTGTTTTGTCAAAATAAATGATTTTATTACAAGTTTTGACGTCAGGCTCTTGAATACCAAAATCTCCAATAATCAGCTTTGAATTCTTTTTAATCTCATAAAATGCAAGATTTTTTCCTTCACATTTAGGCAGTGCAACGCGTTTACCGTCCTTAAAGGCTTTAGCTATAATTACATCGGTTGCAATTTCCCTCTCCTTTGATTTATAGCAAAGCACTGTCGTGCACTGCAGATAATCATCGGAATTCAATAAATTCTCAGCTATTTTATTGCTGATTTGACGCAGTTCTTCATTAGATATTTTTTTCCTTATTGCGCGTACTAATTCACGAAATTCAGATTTATTCATCTGCACTGCGCCTGCTTTAATACTCTCGCTGCCTCTGCCTCTCCGCGAATTGCCGTAATAATTACACGCGAAAAATCAAAAACACTGCCGGCGCCTCTCGCAGTGATAATATTTCCATCAACGACACATGCTTCGTCAACAACTTGTGCATCAAACAACTGTTCCTCAAAGCCAGGGAAACAAGTGGCGCATTTGCCTTTGAGAATTCCTAAGTGCCCTAAAACAGAAGGTGCCGCACAAATAGCGCAGACAAGCTTATTTTCATCAAAGCAATGAAGCACAGTCTCAGTTACCGTTTCTGATTTTTCGAGATTTAGAGTCCCTGGCATACCACCTGGCAAAATTACACCGTCAACAATGCTGACATCACTTTCTGCAAGCTCAATATCCGCTTTGACTTCAATGCCGTGACTGCCTGTTACTCTTTTGCCCGTTACACCCACAGTCAAAATATCAATTTCTGCTCTGCGAATAAAATCCAAGGTTGCAAGAGCTTCGGTTTCTTCAAATCCTTCTGCAAGATACATATAAATCATGTTACTTACTCCTTAAACATCAAATTGAGAATCTCTGCATTAATATCTTCGGGCGAGCGCATTTCGCCGTTACGCATACAATATATCTTTATCCAGCCAAGCTTATCACAGGCGTACATTGCCGCTTCACGGCATCTTTTTAAAAATTCTCTGTCTTTCTCATGGATATCCTTTTTGCTTTCATCACCGTGATATCTTTTATCAAGTTGCTGTTCAGAGCGCTCAAGAGAAACATCAAGATAAATCACCTTTTCAGGTCGTGGCAAGCCTAATTTTTTATATTCGAAGTCCTCTATCCAAGAAAGATATGCGTCCCATTGAGCTTTTGGGAGCTTATTCATTTGATAGATTGCGTTGGAGGTAGTGTATCTGTCTGCAATAATAAGCTTATCAGAAAGATAATCCGACTCCCAATGGCGCTTATATGAGGCAATTCTGTCAACTGCATAAAAGGCAGACGCTGCATAAGGAGAAAGTTCATCGGCACTTTGACCGAATTCCCCTGCAAGATACATCTTTACAAGCTCGCTCGATTTATCTTCATAATCAGGAAGCTTGATGCGCTTTAAATTTGCGCCTTTTCTCTTTAGAACTGACTCAAGCATTTCTACCTGTGTAGACTTTCCGCAACCGTCAAGCCCCTCAAATACAAATATTCTACCCATTTTGCCAAAACCTTTCATTAAAGCTCGGTTGTAAATTTCTTAATTACCTCTCCCGCTTTGCCGCAGGTCATTTTGCCTTCGCCGCACTTGCCTTCAGATACGCAGGGTGGCCCTGCTTTTAAAAATATCGAAGGAGCTACTTCTTTTACAAGCCTTAGCATTTCAGTTGCCACAGCGCGAATTTCCCACTGTGCTCGGTTGCAGCAGCGCTGTGAAAAGAAGTTGAGCAGACTTCGTGCGTTCATAGTTACTACCATTTTTGTAGCACACGCATTTGGAAGAACAAAACGTGCATCCTCTATAGCTCTCTTTTCTGCTTTTTTTGTAGCTTCTTCTTCACTCATTCCGTCGGCAATAAAGGCCTTGAGCGCATCTTTATATAAAAGCTCGGTAAGATTTTTATAATGAATTGCATCTTCTTCCATCGCCTTTATATACTCCTCTTTTGCGGCAGGATTTGCCTCAATTGCAGGAGGAAGTATGTATTCAAAATTATCAATTCTGACATATCTCTGGCTTTGCACACTGTATGAGGCAATTCTGTGACGGGTAATTTCCGCCAGAAAAGAACGTGAAACGCCTTCAATACCAAAAATAAAAACAGTATGCTCCAAGGGACTTTCATGTCCTAAATTTGCCAGCATTTTTACAAATCTCTCTGCTTCTTCAGGCGTTACACGCTGACGAAGCTTGTCAATGTCACTGTTTGCATAACAAAGCTTTGCCGCAAGAGCGACAGTTTCATCAGGATTGGGAGTGTGAGATAAAAGCGCAACTTTAAACATATTCAAGCAATTCCTTTCCGAAATTCAATCATTTAATTATAACAGAAAAAATCGGCTTTTACAACAATTTATTTTAACGTTACTACAGTAACACCCATTTCCCCTTCGCCATAAGTACCAAGGCGGAAATTTGCAACTGAGCGGTTATGCTTAAGGTACTTATGAACACCTGTTCTTAATACACCCGTTCCTTTACCATGTATAATTCTAACCTGCTCAAGATTGTGCATAACAGCATCATCAATAAATTTATCAAGCTCAAGCGTAGCTTCTTCGACATTCTGTCCTCGAATATCAATTTCGGTCACAGCAACGTCAACAACCTTTGTTACATTGCGCCTGAGCCCCGTTCTATCCTGCTTTTTCTTTCCCTCTTTAAGCTTTAATTCGGCAGGTGTAAGACGCATTTTCATTATTCCTGCCATAACCTCTACACTGCCGTCTCTATTTACAGAAGTGACAGTAGCATCTTTATTCATGCTTAAAATAACGACCTCGTCGCCGCATTTTAGATTCTTTGGCGGATTTAAATTAACTTCAGTCTTCCTTTGCTTTTCTATCGGGTCAACCGTATCCTCCATCATGCCAATAGAGCTCCTTACCGTTGTACGCGCTTTTACATATAGCTGAGATTTATCTGCTTTAGCTGCTTCTTTTTTAAGCTGTTCAAGCTCCTGCATCAGCTTATCAGACTGAAACCTCGTCATTTCAAGTATTCGCCGTGCATCTGTCTTGGCTTTTTCAATTTCACGTTCAGCCTTTTTACGCATCCGATCGCTTTCCTCTTGCGCGTCACGCATAAGCTTTGCTGCTTGAGTCCTCATATAATCAGTTTCGCGGCGCTCCGCCTCCGCCGCTTGACGCGATGCTTCAAGATTTGATAAAACATCTTCAAAGCGGCTGTTTTCGTCATTGACTTTACTTTTTGCTTCATCTACAAGCTTTTTTGGAAGTCCAAGCTTTTCTGATATGGCAAAGGCATTTGAACGTCCTGGAATACCGATAAGCAATTTATAAGTAGGACGCAATGTTGCAACGTCAAATTCACATGATGCATTTTGGACCCCATCAGTGGATGTCGCATAGATTTTAAGCTCCGCATAATGCGTGGTTGCAACGATTCTGCAACCTTTATTTTTAAGATGCTCAAGCACAGTTTCTGCAAGTGCTGCACCCTCTACAGGATCAGTACCCGAGCCTAATTCATCAAGAAGAACAAGGCTTTCATCGTCAGCCAATTTAATAATATCAACTATATTTGTCATATGCGCAGAAAAAGTGGACAGCGACTGTTCAATAGACTGCTCATCACCTATATCAGCAAGAATATTACTGAAAACCGCTACATGACTTCCCTCTGCCGCAGGTACCATCAGACCGCACATCGCCATAAGAGTGATAAGGCCAATAGTTTTCAGCGCAACAGTTTTTCCGCCCGTGTTAGGTCCTGTTACAACAAGAGAAGTAAACTCACCGCCAACGGTAATATCAATGGGAACAACTTTTTCTTTAGGTATAAGAAGATGCCGTGCCCTATTTAATAAGACAAGTCCATCGCTGTTAAGAGTAGGCACGGAACAGTCATGTCGAATTGCAAAAGAGGCTTTTGCAAAGATAAAATCCAACTCAGTCAAAGTTATGTTATCAAGCATCAGCTTTTCAGCAAAAGAACCAACCTCTGCAGATAGCTCGCGTAAAATACGCTCAATTTCCTTCTTCTCTTCAGTTTCAAGCACCTTTAATTCATTGTTTGCTTCAACCGCCGCCATAGGCTCAACAAAAAGCGTCGAACCACTGCCGGAAGTATCGTGCACCAAGCCGGGAATATCATTTTTATGCTCCGCTTTAACAGGTACAACAAATCTACCGTCACGAATAGTTATAATAGCATCCTGCAAATACTTTTGCATAGAAGTTGAACGGATGATTTTTTCAAGGACATCCCTTGCCTTGCCGGTGGAAAGTCTTATTTTACGGCGAATATGTGCAAGCTGCGTGCTCGCGGTATCGCTCATCTCTTCTTCACTGACAATAGCTCCGTTTATCCTGTCCTCTAAGTATTTGTTGGTGGAGATGCTGTCAAAATAATCATCAATGCAGGTTGAAGTGTCAGAAGTCAAAGCACGGTATTTGTCTGTTTCACGTAAAATCCTAAGCAATCCCGAAACCGTCAAAAGCTCGCCCATTGAAAGCATACTTCCAACCTGCGCGCGCTTTAATTCCTCAGTACAAAGCTTAAGTCCGTAAAACGAAGGACTACCGTACTTCATGCTGAGTGTATATGCGGCATCTGTCTCTTTAAGCTGTTTTTTTACATACACTATATCTGAGCTCGGTTCAAGATTTCTCGCTTTTTCCGCCGCCTCAAATGAGGAAGCTTCTTGAGAAAGTAATGTCAAAATTTTGTCAAGTTCAAGTTGTGTCTTTGAAAATTTATGCATCATTAGTTTTTCACCTATAATTCCAATCTCTTTAAATCAAGATAATCGCGCATTTCAGGTGTAATTGTAATATCCTTTACAGCAATACTATCACACAACTGCGCGGTTGTTTTACTGCCAATTATGGGAAATACCTCAAAATCGGGATTGGATGTAAGATACGCAAGAGAAACCTGTGCAGGCGTTGCTTCCAGCTCAGAGCTTAACAAAAACAACCTGCGTGCACGTTCAAGATTATCTTCGCTGAAATATCGAATTTTTGCTTTATCTGCATCTGACAAATTACTGTCATGCAGCTTTGAAAAAATGCCTTTTCCTTGCGATGCAAATGCAAACATAGGTAATCCCAATTTTTTAAATCCCTTTTCGTTTTTACTGCTGTATTCAACAAGAGTGGGGTCATCATTATAGCCATCAGAGGTGCGTGCAAGGCTGTACTTAGTCTGTGATGCAACAAAAAGCTCACCACCGCAGGATTTTGAGAGCTCATTTGCCGACTCAATTCGTTCAGGCTTCCAATTAGAAGCACCGAATGACAAAATCTTACCCGCTTTTTCAAGGCTTGAAAGGGTATGCATAACCTCACCTAAATCAGCAAGCGCATTATCTCTGTGAAGCCAAAGAATATCTATATAATCTGTACCGAGTGCTAAAAGGCTCTCATCAACATCTTTGACAATCTCAGAATATGTTAATCTGTTGACGCTCATATCCTCCGTGGGAGGATGTCCGCATTTAGTAGAAATAACTATTTCATCGCGACAGCCGCGACTTTTGATGTATTTACCGATGCAAATTTCACTTCTTCCGTACATTTCGGGAGCAAGCCACACCGAATACATACGTGCAGTATCAAAACAGTTACCGCCCATCTCGCGATATTTATCCATCAGCACAAACGCATCATTATCCGTTTTTATCGGACTGCCGAAAACATCAGTACCTAAGATAATTTCAGAAACAGGTTTAATTTTTTCGCTGAATACTTTACATTTCATAGCTTATAACCATCCCTTTATAAAAAGCAGAGATGCTTAATATATCTCTACATAACGCGTAGCAAGTCGGTATACGTTGAAAATATCGTCCTTATTTACAACTACCGACGGTGAATGAAGATATCTCGCCGGAACAGATATAGCAACAGGCTTTGCGCCGTCACCCGTACGATGAACCGCACCCATATCGTTACCTCCGGTAACAGCACGCTTATACTGCCACTTTACGCCGTCAGCTTCGGCAATTTCAATAAGGCGTCTTAGCTCGTCCTTATCGTAAACAGTAGCACTGTCCATAAAAGAAAGTGTAGCTCCGTCGCCTAAGCACGCGACATTTTTATCCTTACCCACATTGGGGACATCAGCCGCAGTCGTTGCCTCAAGTGCTATTGCAACCGAAGGCTTCATGGCAAAAGCCGCACCGAAAGCACCGCGTGTTCCAACCTCCTCCTGCACAGTAAATGCAAAGGAAAAGGGTTTTTTACAGGATTTTATCATGGCAATAAGCATGGCACAGCCGATTCTGTCATCAAGTGCAGGAGAACAAATTAAATTTTCTCCGAATTCAAGATAATCACGCTCAAAAATTATGGGCATACCGAGTGAAATAAATTTTTCAGCTTCTGCCTTATTTTTTGTGCCGATATCTATATACATATCATCGACTGATAATACTTTTTTCTTTTCTGCTCCGCTCATAAGATGAACAGGCTTACAGGCAATAATGCCGATTTTGCCGCAAATGTCAACTCTTTTGTCGGGAAGCACTCTCTCATCAATACCGCCGACGGTATCAAAGCCAATAAAGCCATCCTCACCGATAGAAGTAACAATAAGTCCTACTTCATCCATGTGAGCCGTGATGAGAAGATCATTTCCACCGCAAACAGTACCCACAACGGAGCCTAACGCGTCAATTCTATAGTCACAGACACCCTTGATTTCATTTATAATATATTCCCGCACCTTTGACTCGTCACCGGAAATACCGCCTATTTGGCAAAGGTCGTATATTAATCTCATAAGCTCATTTTTATTAAACACAAATCTGCCCTCCGTTTATGCAAGATATTCCGCAATAAGTTTTGCAGTATTTTCGATATCCTTAACATCAACAACCTCTGATGCAGTATGCATGTTACGTAACGGAACAGAAATAAGTCCCGTCTTAATTCCTGCACGGGAAATCGAAACAGGGTCGGAATTAGTACCCGTTCTGCCGCCCATAACCTCAATATTATAAGGAATATCTTTTTCCTCGGCAATCGCATTGAAGCTTTCAAACATTTCACGGCTCAATATCGGCGAAATACCAAGCATTGGTCCGCCGCCCAATACACCGCATTTTTCTTTTCTGACACCCCTTTGATCGGCAAAAGAAACGTCAATTACAATGGCTTCATCAGGCATAAGATTAAATGCCGCACATGCAGCTCCGCGTGTCCCGACTTCCTCCTGTGCAGAAAAGACAAAGGAAAGTCTCTTATCAATCTGCTTATCCTTTAAAAGCTCAATTACACGTATTAAAACCGCCGCACCGGCACGGTTATCAAGTGCTTTTCCCGTAATACGAGTCTCACTTAAAGACGTAGCTTTTCTTCTTTTTACTGCTAAATCCCCCGGCTTGATACGTGCCTTGGCGGAATGTCCCAAGCCGGTATCCACCCACATTTCACTAATATCGGATAAAGTATCTGCCCTTTCCTTTTGAAGATGGGGCGGCGTTGTAACAACAACCCCCACGCACGGCTCATCAGAAAGTATATCAAGCTTTGCTCCAAACATAGAACCTACATATGTTCCGCCTACGTTTGCAATGCGGATAAAGCCCTTATCATCAATATGAGTCACTATAAAACCTATCTCATCAAAATGCGCATCAAGCATTATATGCTTTCCCTTAGGCTCCCCCATTGCCACAATGAGATTTTTATTTCTGTCAGTACTTATTGCATCTGCAGAAATACCGATTTCATTAATTAAAGTATCCTTTAAATATCCGTGACATTCCTCGCCCGACACAGCATTAAAATCAGATAATCTGATTATTAAATTAGTTATATCCATTTTACCGACCGTTCCTTTTTTGCCAAACTTTACATATATGGTTTATTATACAATTTCCTTTATAAAATATCAATACCAAAACCTCATAAAATTAATTCAAATATAAAATCAAGTATTATTACAATCAAACTTACTGTATCGAAGATGATTTATTATTGACTATTTTTCAAAAAAATGGTAAAATGAATTTGCGACTCAGTTTAATATGAATTAACAACAGCGGCATTTTTGTCTGTAAAAAATGCATGCTCTATTTTTGCTTGCTGTTGTTAAGTAGAAAACTGAGTCGCGTCAGCAGGGCTATGCATTTTTTGTGCGTAGCTTTTGCTGCGCACTTTTTTATTTTTGAAAGGAGAAAAACAATGAAACAGACAAAACGGTTCCTATCTATGCTACTTACAATAGCACTGTTAGGGACAACCCTGTTAAGCGGTCTTGCCTTGCCGGCAAGCGCGGAGGAGTT
>CAYRPK010000017.1:0-12560 GCA_964426175.1 uncultured Eubacteriales bacterium
GACAGACTTTATGCAGGTAAGACGTCAGTATCTTGGTCTTTTCAGCATGAATACTACGCAAGTGCTCGCCGCTGATGTAACGGGTGACGATAACATCAATTCCACCGACTTCACACGCATCCGCAGACATTTCTTAGGCTTATACGATTTATATGCGTAACACAAAAAACCGCCTTCGGGCGGTTTTTTTAATGGAAAATGTAAAGCGCAAAATACAAAATGAAGGAGGCTTTTCGCGAGGCGAAAAGCAACAGCTAAAAGCTTTCCCTCAGCGTAGGAGTAAATGCTTCGCATTAACTCCGCGAATTTGCTTCTGTATTGACAGTAGATATATTATTGACGTGAAGCCGCTAAAATGATATAATATTTATCGGAATAAGGTAGACCATAACGGTAGGCGGTTAGCCCTCATAAAGAGGGCATTTGCCCTCTTTGAATTAAGGGGGTGATGCTGATGGAGTATTTAACTATTATTGTTATTATTCTTATCGTAGCCACGGGTTACATATTAAGCATAAAAAAATAACCGCCCTGCTCCGCAAAAGTTAGGCGATTATTTTGACTGATTTTTCGGGCTAACCGTCTATCGGTTTGCCTTATTTCATTATTATTATATCATATTTTCTGCATCTGTCAAGACTTTTGGGTACATTCAGTGCTTTTTGTGCTTTGAAAGCCATTTCCTGCCTTGGCTTAACACAAGAAAACACAAAATTATTACTTAATTCTCTCGACAATGGTGGAGAAATGTGGTATACTACTATTAATTATGAAAAATGGGGTAGCTTTGGCATTTTGCGGAAAGGAATTAAAGATGATTTTAGTTGTTGATATCGGCAATACCAATATTGTGATCGGTGCATATGACGGAGATGACCTTAAGTTTATCAGCCGCATTATGACCAGCCGCGAAAGAACCTCGGATGAATATGCCGTGCTTATCAAGGATGTTTTGGGGCTTTACGGCGTTTCATCTGATGATATCGAAGGCTCTATCATATCGTCGGTTGTTCCGCCCGTTTCAAAGGCGGTTGCACCCGCGGTTAAAAGAATAACGGGTAAAGAGCCGCTCATCGTTGGTCCCGGCATCAAAACGGGGCTCAGCATTAAGATAGATAATCCCGCTCAGCTTGGTGCTGACCTTGTGGCAGATGCAGTGGGCGCGGCTGAGCTTTATCCAAAGCCCATCATAATTATTGATATGGGAACTGCCACTACCGTTTCGGTAGTGGGTAGATCGGGGCAGATGCTCGGCGGCGCGATAATCCCGGGAGTCAGAACGGGGCTTGAGGCGCTTTCTTCAAAGGCGGCACAGCTCCCCGTTATCAGTATTGAAGCACCCGATAAGGTTATCGGTTCAAACACAGTTGACTGTATGCGCAGCGGCGTAGTTTTCGGAACTGCCTCCATGCTTGACGGCATGATCGACCGTATAAATGAAGAACTCGGCGATAAATGCACCGTCGTTGCAACGGGCGGACTTTCCGAAGAGATCGTGCGTCACACGCGCAGAGAGATCGTTCACAATCCGCAGCTTTTGCTTTACGGACTTAAAACTCTGTATCGCAAAAACGTGGGGTGAAAATATATTAAAATGCACTGTATCCCAGTCGGGCATAGCTGCTTGATGTGCGTATAGGGAACAGTAGCAAGGAGGAATTTTTATGCGCAAAACAAACGTAAAAAGAGAACAGACGGAAAAGCTTGTGCTTGTGGCACTTCTCACGGCACTCGTAGCAGTACTTGCGTACTTCGGCGGCTTTATCAAGATCGGCGGATTTGCTTCTATCTCGCTGACGTTGATACCCGTCGTACTTGGCGCGGCTTTATGCGGCCCACTTGTTGGAGCGTGGCTGGGTGGTGTATCGGGTGTGGTATTTTTTATGACAGCCGATGCGGCCTTCTGGCTTGGACTGAGCGTACCTGGGACTATCATAACGGTTATGGTAAAGGGTATCCTTGCAGGCCTTTGTGCCGGACTTGCCTATAAATTGCTTTCAAATGTCAACCGCTATTTGGCGGTCATTGTAAGTGCAATAGTATGCCCTGTGGTAAATACGGGAATATTCCTTTTAGGTTGCCTTGTGTTCTTTATGGATACGGTCAGCGGCGGTGCCGCGACTGAGGGTATGTCGATCGGCGCGTATCTTATCGTAGCTTTCGTAGGTCTCAATTTTGTTTTTGAGCTTATTACCAATATCATTCTCAGTCCTGTAATTATAAGAATACTCAGTATCAGAAAAAAATAAAGCTTATAAAATAAAAAAGCAATATAGATCAGGTGATATTCGATGCTTTTCATTAAAAATGTCCGTCGATATGATACGGGCGAAACTGTGAATATACTTATAGAAAACGGCATTATCTCGGCTATCGGAGCGACAGAAGCGCCCGAGAGTGCGAAAGTCTTTGACGGTGCGGGGCTTACCGTTGCGCCCGGACTTTTTGATATGCACGTGCATCTGCGCGATCCGGGGCATACGCACAAGGGTGATATCTTCACCGAGACCAATGCGGCGGCGGCAGGGGGAGTAACCTCACTTGCGGCTATGCCCAATACTCTCCCCACGGCGGACAGTGTTGAGGTCATCGAGTACGAGCGCGAAAAGGCACTTTCGGCAAATGCGCGCGTTTATCCCGTCGGCGCGGTAACATACGGACTTAAAGGCGAGCGCATGACGGATCTTGACGCACTTAAAAGGGCAGGAGCCTATGCCTTTACCGATGACGGCGCGCCTATTGAAGATGATGACATCATGACTGCTGCTATAATTAAAGCCAAGGAGCTTAACTGTCCGCTTATTTCCCATTGCGAGGATATGGAATTTGCCAAGGGAGGCAAGGTCAATACAGGTGCGGCGGAAAAGCTGGGCGTTGCGGCGATGCATCCCGCAGGCGAATATAACATGGCAAAAAAACATATCGAGCTTGCCGAAAAGGTAGGCGGTGCGGTACATATCGCTCATATCTCGGCAAAGGAAACGGTTGAAATTATCAGAAACGCGAAAAATCGCGGAGTCAAAGTCACCTGTGAGACCTGCCCTCATTATTTCAGCCTTACAGAAGAATTAACTCTCTCGCGTGATGCCGATTACAGAATGAATCCTCCGCTCAGGACGAAAGAGGATATCGAGGCTATAATCGAGGGCTTGCGCGACGGCACTATTGATGCCATCGTCACCGATCATGCGCCCCATTCACCCGAGGATAAGGCAGATTTTGAAGCGGCACCAAACGGTGTTATCGGCATGGAGACCTCCCTTGCGGCAGGTATTACATACCTTGTTAAAACTGGCATTCTGAGCTTAAAGGAGCTTATCGAAAAAATGTCCTGTAACCCTGCAAGGATAATGAATATCGCTCCCGTGGCTCTTTGCGAGGGCTCGGTCGCGGATATCATACTTATTGATGAAGACCTTATTTGGGAGGTAGAGCCCGAGAAGCTTCACGGAAAGAGCAAAAACGCCGTATACAAGGGCATGAAGCTTTGCGGAAAAGTAATGCTGACGCTCGTCGGCGGCGAAATAAAGTATAAATCAGAGAAATTAATATAAAGGAGAATGTCAATATGTCTTTTGATCGTCTTTTAGAGAAAATCATCCAAACCAAAAACCCAACTGTAGCAGGTCTCGACCCCAAGCTTGATTTTATCCCTAAGTATATTTTAGACGAAGCACTTGAATCGGAAAGTGATGTTCAGTCTGCAGCGGCAGAAGCACTCTATCGTTTTAACTGCGGCCTTATAGACGCACTTTACGATATCGTTCCTGCTGTAAAGCCGCAGGCGGCATATTACGAAATGTACGGCTGGCAGGGCGTTAGAGCGCTTAAGAAGACTATAGACTATGCCAAGACTAAGGGTATGTTTATAATTACT
This sequence comes from uncultured Eubacteriales bacterium, assembly GCA_964426175.1. Taxonomy (GTDB): domain Bacteria; phylum Bacillota; class Clostridia; order Oscillospirales; family CAJFTT01; genus CAYRPK01. The sequence goes on from CAYRPK010000017.1 coordinate 3,878, forward strand.
GATGGTAAGCGCAACGATATCGGTACTACTATGGAAGCCTACGCTGCCGCGCATATCGGTGAGGTTACCGCGTTCGGTGAGACCTATGAGCCCTTCGGCGGCGATGCTCTGACTGTTAACGGATATTTAGGCACAGACGGCATTAAGCCACTTTTAGGTATCTGCAAGGATAAGGATAAGGGCATATTTGTTTTGGTTAAGACCTCAAACCCCTCTTCAGGCGAGCTTCAGGACAGAATTTTAGATGACGGAGAAACTGTTTATCGCACAATGGGCAAAATGTGCGAATGTTGGGGCGAAGAAACAATCGGCAAATACGGATATTCGGCAGTTGGTGCTGTTGTCGGTGCAACATATCCCGAAGAGCTTACCATAATGCGCAAGGCGGCACCTCATACTATGTTCCTTGTCCCCGGTTACGGTGCGCAGGGTGGTACGGCTGCCGATATCGTCGGTGCATTTGATAAGGATGGCTTAGGTGCTATCGTCAATTCCTCGCGCGCTATCATGTGTGCATATAAAAAGGCAGGCTGTGACGAGCATGAATATGCCGCTGCTGCAAGAGAAGAAGCCTTAAATATGAAAAAGGCACTTTCGATAGTATTCTGATTTACTGGAGGGAAGCTTTATGCAAATGAGCAGAAAAACCGTGGCTATAGTTGTATTGGCATTAGTGGTCATTATGCTTATTCCTGCTGTCGCTTTTGGTAAGCCTGTGTGGTTTACCAAATCAGCCTTTACGGTATCAGCTATTTCCGAAACCAATTTTACCGACACTGTTTCGGCAAAAATCTTCGGCAACGGTGAAACAGGAAAAATTCTCAATAAAGAGCATGAGCTTACAGGTATTTCAACTGATTATCGCGAACTTTGTGTTTGCTTTGACGGTCATAAAATACTTCCCTTTGATGTAAGTGTTTCAGATGTGATGCTCAGCAGTGCTCCTGAGGGCTTTGAGGACAGATTTGTAGCAAAGCTCAACTCTCCCATGTCGGGCTCAAGTATTACGGAGGATCAGGCGCAGATGAGTTTTATACTGTATACTGCAGGAATGAGTGATGCAGAAATAAACGAAATGATTTCGGAGATAGAGTTATGTGTCAAGTGGAGCTTTATTCCCGGAATTACGGGTGCAGATTACATTGAATTAGGACAGTGAGGTAACAAAAAATGCATATTAGTGAATTTTGCCAAGTGATCAGTGTAAAAAATTGCGGAGATAACGGCAGAGATATAACTGTCAAATCTAAGCTTATTGCCCCAAAGGCGGCAGTAGGTCAGTTTCTTCATATTCGTTGCGGAGGCTTTACTCTTCGCCGCCCTATAAGCATATGCAATATCGGTGAAGATACGCTCCGCTTTGTCTTTGAGGTAAGAGGTGAAGGTACCCGTGTGTTAGCTGACACTAAAGTAGGGGATACTTTAGATATTGTCGGACCTTGCGGTTCGGGCTTTTATAATATTGATACTTCGCTTCGCGCCGCACTTATCGGCGGGGGAATAGGTACACCGCCGCTTCTTCCTCTTGCAAAAATATTTGGCAAAAATGCTACTGCAATTCTCGGATTTAGAAGTGAAAATCAGCTTATATTAAAAGAAGATTATGAAAATACAGGAGCCGATGTTATTATAACTACTGATGACGGAAGCGTCGGAAGAAAAGCCTTTACGACCGAGGTTTTGAAAGAACTTGTAGATGAGGGTAAGATAGATGTTATCTATGCCTGCGGACCTACTCCCATGCTTAAGGGCGTTCAAAAGATTGCGCTTGAGAATAATATTGCCTGTCAGCTTTCTTTAGAGGAGCGCATGGCTTGCGGTGTCGGCGCCTGCCTTGCCTGTGCAACGGCAGTCAAGGATGAAACCAAGGAAGAGGGCTTCCGTTACGCGCATGTCTGCAAATATGGCCCTGTAATTGATGCTAAAGAAGCAATACTTTAAGGCGAGGAGTGAAGATAATGGCAAATATGAAGGTAAACGTCTGCGGTGTAGATTTTAAAAATCCCATTATTGCCGCATCGGGAAGCTACGGCTTCGGACGTGAATATAATGAATTTTACGATATTGGAAATTTAGGCGGTATTTCGGTTAAAGGACTTACCTTAAAGGAACGTGCCGGAAATCCTCCTCCCAGAGTTGCAGAAACTCCCTCTGGTATGCTCAACAGCGTGGGACTTCAAAATCCCGGCGTCGAGTCTTTTATTCAAAATGACCTTTCATGGCTTAAGAAAAAGGGTGTTACGGTCATTGCCAATATTGCCGGTTCGACTATCGAAGATTACTGTCGCATGGCATGGAGACTTTCAGATACTGATGTCGATATGATAGAAATGAATATTTCCTGCCCCAATGTTAAAAAAGGTGGTGCGGCTTTCGGTACGGATAAGGATACTGCGGCTGAGATAACACGTGAAGTCAAAGCGCATTGCAAAAAGCCTCTTATGGTCAAGCTTTCACCCAATGTTACGGATATAGTCAGCATTGCAAAGGCAGTCGAATCTGAGGGCGCTGATGCCTTATCTTTAATAAATACTCTCCTCGGTATGAGGATAGATATCAAGACTCGCAGACCTATATTGCATCAGAATGTGGGCGGACTTTCAGGTCCCGCGGTTTTTCCAATAGCGGTAAGAATGGTTTGGCAGGTCGCAAATAACGTCGATATTCCCGTTGTGGGATTAGGCGGAATTTATGACGGTGCAACGGCAATTGAAATGATGATGGCAGGTGCAAGTGCCGTTCAGGTAGGAACTGCAAATTTCACTGACCCATATGCTATGATGAAAATTATTTCCGATATGGAAGAATTCTTAGATAAAAACAATATTACCGATATTAACGATATCGTCGGTCAAGTTAAGCCTTACTGATGAAAAAGGTAGATATTTTTACGGACGGTGCCTGCTCAGGAAATCCAGGGGTCGGTGGATGGGGTACTATACTTTGCTTTAACGGAATAGAAAAAGTACTTAAGGGAGGCAGCATCAGTACCACTAATAATCGTATGGAGCTAACTGCTGCGATAGAAGGCTTAAGTGCGTTAAATCAACCCTGCGAGGTAACACTTTACAGCGATTCTCAGTATCTTGTAAACGGTATGACCAAGGGTTGGGCGAAAAGCTGGCAGAAAAACGGTTGGAAAAAGGCAGACAGGAAGCCTGCCGTTAATCCCGATTTGTGGCAGAAACTGTTAGATTTGACCGAAACTCATAATGTGACCTTCGTTTGGGTAAAAGGGCATAACAATCACCCTCAGAACGAACGGTGCGACGAGCTTGCAGTAAGCGAGGTAAAGCGATTAAAAGGGCAGTTGTAAAAAGGATTGAGGAGCTTATGAAAAAGTATAGCATTGCCGGCGTTACGGTAGAAATAGAAAATCCGCAGCCCTTGCTTTTAGAGCGAGGGAAGCCATATGAAACGGATTTTTGTCAAAAAGCTGACATCAGCATCAAGATTTCGGAAAACTCTATTCAGACAAGGATGAAAGAGCATCCCGAGCTTGATTACGACCAATGGTACTATATGCTTTCCGGCGGTGCGTTTTATACTAAGCTGCTTGATTTCGGCGGTATGCTTTTACATGCTTCAGCAGTTGTTGTAGACAATGAAGCCTACTTGTTTTCCGCCGCAAGCGGAACGGGAAAATCCACTCATACGGGACTTTGGCTTGAGCATTTCGGTGATAAAGCCTATATTTTAAATGATGATAAGCCTGCGTTAAAGCTGGAAAACGACTGCTTTTACGCATACGGAACACCGTTTAGCGGTAAATATGATATAAGTGTCCCTAAGGGGGTTCCTATTAAAGGTATCGCATTTATCGAGCGTGCGCAGGAAAATAAAATTAGCCGTCTTGATAATATGACGGCGATTATCAAGATTTTTGAACAGACAGTACGCGATTTAGAGGGTTACAATATGGATAAGCTGTTGACTCTTATAGATAAGCTTATATGTACGGTGCCTATTTATAAATTAGAATGCAACATATCTGACGAGGCAGTCGTTACTTCGTACACAGCTATGAAGAATTAACAAATAATATAGGGAAAAGGTGATTTCTGTGGAGTACATACCAACGGACTATGCGTCAAAGCTTTCTGTAAAAGAGACGCAGATAGCCATAAAATTCGTTAAAGATACCTTTCAAAAGGAGTTGGCAAAGGCATTAAATCTTACCCGTGTTTCTTCACCGCTTTTTGTAGCACGAAACAGCGGACTTAACGATAATTTAAACGGGGTTGAGCGCGCCGTTTCCTTTGATATACTTGAAACGGGCGAAATTGCCGAGGTTGTCCACAGCCTTGCAAAATGGAAGCGCCTTGCCCTTGCAAAGTATGGATTTTCTATGCATGAGGGACTCTATACGGATATGAATGCGATTCGCCGTGACGAAACCTGCGACAATCTTCATTCTCTTTATGTTGACCAATGGGATTGGGAGAAGATCATTTCTGAGGAAGACAGAACAACGGATTATCTTTATTCTACCGTTAAGGATATATTTGCAGCCCTCAAAAAAACCGCAGTAGCAGTTAAAGAAAAATATCCCCAAATTGATATTCCTTTTATAGATAAAGAAATTACCTTTTATACAACAGGACAGCTTGAAGACGAATATCCGGATCTAACTCCCGAACAGCGCGAATACGCCGCGGCAAAAAAATGCGGTGCAGTTTTTGTTTCGCAGATAGGCGGTAAGCTAAAATCAGGCATTAAACACGGCGGCAGAGCACCTGATTATGACGATTGGACCTTAAACGGAGATATTATCATATACTACCCCGTTATTGATTGTGCTTTGGAGATTTCTTCTATGGGTGTACGTGTTGATAAAACAGCCCTTGAAAAGCAGCTTAGGGAAGAAAATCTTCTTGAGAGACTTGAGCTTCCGTTCCATTCGGCACTTATGAAGGATGAATTGCCTCTTACTATCGGTGGAGGAATAGGCCAATCGAGAATTTGTATGCTTCTTCTTGAAAAAGCACATATAGGTGAGGTTCAAACTTCAATGTGGCCGAAATCAACATACGAATATTGCAAGAAACACAATATTTCAATATTGTGATAATAAAAACGGACGGTGAAAAAGGTGGATAAAATTGGTTTTGATAACGAAGCCTATATAAAAAGGCAGTCTGAGCAGATTTCAAAACGCATTGCACAGATTGGCGGCAAGTTATATCTTGAATTCGGCGGCAAGCTCTTTGATGACAATCACGCATCAAGAGTGCTCCCCGGATTTGCTCCCGATGTTAAAATAAGGATGCTGTCAAAGCTTGCTGATAAGGCGGAAATAGTAATCGTTATTAACGGTGATGATATAGTTAAAAATAAAGTACGCGGTGACTTAGGTATTACATATGACGCAGACGTATTGAGGCTTATAGATGCTTTCCGTGATTTCGGTCTTTTTGTTGGAAGTGTTGTTATCAGCCGTTTTGATAATCAGCCTGCTGTTGAGGCATTTCAGCGCAAGCTTGAAAAGTTAGGCATTAAGGTTTTCAGACATTATCAAATTGAGGGTTATCCCTATAATATTCCTTATATAGTAAGCGAAAAGGGCTTCGGGAAGAATGATTATATCGAAACTACCCGTCCCTTGGTAGTTGTTACGGCTCCGGGGCCAGGCAGCGGTAAAATGGCTACATGCCTTTCGCAGCTGTATCACGAAAATCTGCGTGGAATTAATGCAGGATATGCAAAATTTGAGACCTTCCCTGTATGGAATTTGCCGTTGAAGCATCCCGTAAACCTTGCGTATGAAGCGGCAACTGCAGATTTAAACGATGTTAATATGATAGATCCCTATCATCTTGAAGCCTATGGGGAAACAACGGTAAATTACAACCGTGATGTTGAGGTTTTTCCTGTATTAAATGCTATATTTGAAAAAATTTCGGGAGAGAGCCCCTATAAATCCCCGACCGATATGGGTGTTAATATGGTGGGATACGCCATAATAGACGATGATGTGTGCTGTGAAGCGTCAAAGCAGGAAATTATTCGCCGATATTTTGCGGCATTGTGTGATGTGCGCAGAGGTGTCGCTACCGAAGAAACTACTCAGAAATTAGAGCTGTTGATGAGACAGTCTGATATTACTGTTGATAATCGTCCTGTTGTTGCGGCGGCACTTCAAAAATCTGAGATTACAGGCGGACCTGCCGTTGCTATTAAACTTCATGACGGACGTATTGTAACGGGTAAAACCAGCGACCTTTTAGGTCCATCGGCGGCAGCTATTCTTAATGCGCTTAAAGCAATGTGCAATATGGATAAAAAACAATTTCTCATTACTCCCAACGTAATTGAGCCTATCCAACGCCTTAAAACCGAAGCCTTGGGCAATAAAAATCCGCGACTTCATTCAGATGAAGTGCTTGTTGCGCTGTCTATCAGTGCATCGCTTTCGGGCGAAGCCTTGCGTGCCTTTGAGATGCTCCACAGTCTTCGCGGATGTGAAGCTCATTCCACAGTGATACTTTCACAGGTGGATAGCGATATTTACCGTAAATTGGGCATTAACCTAACCTGCGAACCAAATTATCAAAACAAAGGATTATTCCATAAATGATTTAAAACGGTACGAACTAACAATTCGTACCGTTTTTGCTGTTTTATAATGGATTGGAAACGAACACTTTTGACAGGCGTTTTGCTAATAATACTGCAAGGATAAGCTTTGGAATATCGGTCAAAAGCAATGGGATAATACTCGTTAAGATGAAATCCAAGGTACTTTTATCGTTATAATAATAAAACCACAAAATCCCCGAAATATAACAAGCTATAAGTCCGAAAATAAGTGCCGAAATGCGGACGAAGGGGCTGTTACCTAAGGTAAGGACTAAACATAAATAAATAAGTGCAATTAAAATAAAGCCTATAATAAATCCGCCGGTAGGGCAAAAAAGAGCACCGAGGCCTCCGTTAAAGCCGGAAAATACAGGTAACCCTACAAGGCCCATAGTAACATATGTTGCAACTGACAATACTCCGCGTTTTGGACCTAACACTTCAAGAGTCAAGAAGATGGCAAAAAGCTGTAATGTAACGGGTACGGTCAAAGGAAAGGATATCCACGAGCATACGGCTATTAATGCTGTGAAAATTGCCACAAGACAAAGATCGCGGGTTGTAAAAAAATATACTTTGTCGTGCTTTTGCTTTTTCATAATATTCCGTAGGCCTCCGTTTGATGTTAACAAAATACTGTAACAGATTATCATAAAAAGGCGTTATTGTCAATTATTTGACACATAGATAGGGCAATATATATGAAAATTAAGTGTGAGTATTATGAAATATATACAAAATCGAAATATGAATAAATTATTGTTGCATTTATGATAAAAATGTTGTATAATTCTAATTAAAGTTAAATATTTATTGTGCAAATTCGACATAAAAGCACAAAAAAGGAGAGAACACGCATTGAAACAGTACGCAACAGAAAAAATCAGAAACATAGTATTTTTAGGTCACGGCCACAGCGGAAAGACCACTCTTGCTGAGGCAATGCTATTTTTGTCGGGCGGCTCGGACAGACAGGGTACAGTAGCCGACGGAACAACTATATGTGACTTTGATAATGAAGAAAAAAAGAGATGTGTTTCCGTTTCTACAGCGGTAGCACCTATTGAATGGAACGATACTAAGATTAATATTATAGATACCCCAGGTATGTTCGACTTTGCAGGTGAAGCTGAGCAGGGTCTTGCGGCGGCAGGCTGCGCCGTTATAACCGTATCCGGAAAATCGGGCATAAATGTCGGCACTGAAAAAGCATGGAAAGCGGTTAATAAAAAGAAAATCCCCCGTGCATTATTTGTAACAAAGATGGCAGAAGAGCACGCTGATTTCTTTAAGATTCATGAGGAAATGAAAGCACAGTTTGGTGCAAATGTCTGCCCCTTGGTTCTTCCTGCAGGTGAAGGCGTTTATGTTGATATGATAAACGAAAAGGCTTATAAATTTGATGGAGGAAAGTCGGTTGAGGTTGCAATACCTGATTCTCTGGGCCATCGTCTTGAGGGTGCTAAGGTATCAATTTACGAAGCAGTGGCAGAAACAGATGACGCACTTTTTGAAAAGTATTTCTCGGGTGAAAGCTTTACTCATGAGGAGCTTGTCAAAGGCCTGTACGACGGAATTAAATCTGCTCATATTACACCCATTTTCTGCGGAGATTCAAGGGCATTGCAGGGCATATCCCTGTTCCTTGACGGTATAGTCGAGGTTTTGACAAATCCCGTTGATGCAGCTGTAAGAAACGGCGTTACATCAAAGGGTGAAAGTCTCACAGTTGCAGCAGATCCCAACGGCCCTGTTGCAGCCTATGTATTTAAAACTGTTGCTGACCAATTTGTAGGAAAGCTCTCTTATTTTAAGGTTATTTCGGGCACCGTTCGCTCTGATATGACGGTTACCAATATGACTACCGGAGCACAGGAAAAAATCGGAAAGCTTCTTATGATTAAGGGTGCAAAGCAGGTTGAGGTTTCTGAAATTACCGCAGGAGATATTGGTGCCGTTGCAAAACTTGCATCGGTTAATACGGGAGATACCGTCACAAACGGTATTGATGTAGTATTTCCCAAAATTGAATTTTCCAAGCCTTGCCTTGATATGGCGGTTATTGCCAAGAAAAAAGGCGAGGAAGAAAAGATTATGCAGGGAC
>CAYRPK010000018.1:0-12469 GCA_964426175.1 uncultured Eubacteriales bacterium
AGAATGCGGCGGCTGATTTTAAGGTACCCAAGCAGGTCGAGGACGGAAAGAAGGTAAGAAGATTTGTAAGGACGATACTTGAGACGGGAAGCCTTGAGAAGGCAGACCTTGATACTATGACGACGGATATTCTGCTTGGTGATTTTTCCTATGAGCCTGTATCAGATGCGGCGGCAATGGAAAAGGCGAGTGAAGCTATCAAGGGCGGCTATGCAGAAAATGATTGGAATGAGGGCGTAAGCGATGAGCGCTACATATAATATTGGCGGCGACAGGATATTGCAAAGCGCGATAACGAATCCCGATATTATTTTAGTAAATTAATCAAGCCTAAGCCACAAATTAAACCATAAAATATAATTTAATTATCACAATGGCAGTCGCTGCTTGGTGGGAAGCCAAATCTTTTGACGTATGCACGGTAAAACACAGAATAATCGTTAAAGCCGCTGGCCTCACAAGCTTGCTTTGCAGATGTGCCTTCGCGCAGCATCTGCTGTGCGGCGGCAAGACGCTTAAATTGCACATAATTCCAAAAGGAAGAGCCCGTCGCATTTTTAAATAGTCGAGATATCTGCGAGGTACTCAAATAGAATTTCGAGCTCAGCATATCGAGAGAAAGATCTTCAAAGAGGTGAGAGTTAACGTATTCCACCATCCTGTCAATAGTGCTGACCGAGGTACCTGACGGAATCTGCTCTCGCATTGAAAAAGCGTGTGATATCTCGCCGAGCAGAGGATAAAGATAGATAAGAATTTTTTCAAGTGACTGATCATTGGAGTTTTCGGAAATGGCATGAAAAAGCCCTTCGGGAGAAAGCCTTGTAAAATCTTCAGGTAAAAATAAATTGCCCTGTCCTAACGGACGGTTTAAAAAGGGAATCAAAAGCTGTCCATCGGGATCGAGCTCTTTTATGCATGAGGCGGAAAAATTGATGCAATAGCGCTCGTAGGGAGCCGAGCTTAAAATGCGTGCGCGGTGTGTTTCCATGCAACGCGCTATCAAAAGACTCCCAGGTTTCATCGGATAGACCGAGGTTTCGACGCAATATTCCACATCGCCTGAAACAAGGTAGAGTATCTCATATTCATCGTGAACATGCATCCAAAAGCTGGCATCCAAAGGATGAGAGTCAAGGGTATGGTGAAGGATAAATGAAGGATTATTAGATTTAAAAACGTGTAATGTCGGCATTTTTGTTTATCCAGCTTTCATATTTAATACATAATTATTATAACGCAGAATGCGCGCATTTGCAATATGTTGTGATAAGATTTGCAATTGTTTTTGCTTTTTAATATTATTAAACTTATTTTGAAAAGAAAATGCATTTCTTAAAAATTCGAAAGGACGGTTGATCATTGTGATTAAGAGAACATTCAGACGTGTATTGGCATCGGCTATGCTGATGACATTTTTAGGCACTTCTATCCCGTCGGGTTTAGTACAAGCTTTGGCGGCGACTGAGGATACTAACGGTGTTGTCGTCGGCAATGTCAGAGTTCAGACTCTTTCCTCAACGCTTGCAAGAATAGAGCTTAAGGGACCTAACGGTTTTGAGGACAGAGTTACGTATAATATTGCAAAACGTGATTGGAATATGATTGAATATGAGGTAATTGAAGGCTCGAAGGAGGTTCAGGTCAAGACAGAGGCATATACCGTTATCGTACCGAAGAATGCCACCTCCTTAGAAGGAACGCAGATTTTGGAGCCCAACGGACGTGTTATCTGGGAATATGACGGCTTGCCATCTACGAGAGAGTATCTTCCGGAGCCGGGTGATACCCCCGATGCGTGGGCGATAGCTGATACACCGCGTATCGTCCCAGCCGAATGGGGTTATGAACCTATGCCGGAGGATAATGAGGAATTTACTGATTATAACGGTTGGGATACTACCAATGATTCTCCGGATATGTATATTTTTGTTGCAAGAGGCAATTACAGACAGCTTTTGCAGGATTTCATATCATTAACGGGCCCTTCTGAAATGATTCCTCTTAAGGCATTCGGACTTTGGTACAGCCAATATTATAATTACAGCCAGTCTGAAGCACTTGCGGATATTGCGCGTTTTGCCGAGGAGGGATATCCTCTTGATGTTTTTGGTGTCGATACCGATTGGCGAGTCGGCGGCAGAACGGGATATGAATTAAATACCTCGCAGTGGCCTGATCTTGAAGGCTTTTTCGAGACTGCACACGACGATTTGAACCTCATGGTCTTCTTTAATGACCATGCCCAGCCGCTTACCGGCTCCATGTTTAACGATGATACTGCGGAAAACGGCGACCATGCGCTCAATCCTGATGAGGTCGAATACAGAAACGAGAACCTTAAAAAATATATGGAAATGGGACTTGATTTCTGGTGGTATGACCGTAACTGGCCTCATTCAATAATCTCTCCCTTTGAGTCTGCGGGGATATCGAGAGATAACTTCGGTATGTATGTTTATCAGAGTATCATGCAGAGCCAAAATCCCGACCTTCGTCCTCTTATCATGGGTAATGCGGACGGTGTTGATTCAGGTGTGTTCTCGCGCGCGTCAAATCTTACCTCGCACCGATATTCTATACAGTGGACGGGTGATACGTTGCAGACCTCTGCATCTCTTAAGCAGGAGATACAGAGTGTTGTGCGCACGGGTGTGCTTAATGCAACTCCATATCTTTGTTCAGATGCGGGCGGACATGCGGGTCAGCTCAGCGATAACGGCTATATCAGATGGAGCCAGTATGCCTCGCTTTCGCCTGTGTTCCGCTATCACAGTGCAGGCGGTGTAGCGGACCGTGCGCCATGGGAATACGGAGAAAAGGCACAGGACGGCGCGCTTGAATACGTAAATATGCGTTACCGTATGCTTCCGATATTCTATGCACTTGCTCATGAAAACTATGAAACGGGTCTTCCTATCAACAGAAGACTTGATATAAATTATCCCGGCTATGTTGAGTCGCAGGATGATACTCAGTATCTGCTTGGTGACAACATTCTCGTTGCTCCTATTTGGGATTACAGCTCATCGGGAAGCGATTCGCGCAGTGTATTTATTCCTGACGGACGCTGGATAAATGTTTTCACGGGTGAAAGCTATGAAGGTCCGCAGACTATAAAGGTTACATGCGATACTGATACGATGCCTATTTTTATCCGTTCGGGCAGTATACTTCCCTCTGTTGAAGAGGTTAGCTATATTGGCGAAAAGGATTGGAGCAGGGTAGCGCTTGATGTTTACCCAAGCACTCAGCTTTCCGGCTCGTTTACTCTTTATGAGGATGATCAAAGCTCAGTCGACTATAAGGAAGGTATGTATCGCACTACCTTGCTTGAGACCGGCTTTGAAAACGGCGAAGTAACCGTTAATATCGGTGCGGCAAACGGCAGCTACGATGGCAGTGATGCCTTTGACAGCCGCGAATGGACTGTGCGTATCCATGCACCCGAAAATTGGGGCGATATTCAGAGCATTACCCTTGACGGCCAGAGCGTGACTGCGGCAAAGATAGAAAAGGTCACAGGCTCCATACCCTTTGGCGGAGCAGGTGCCGCTTCGGGCGACAGCGACATTTATGAGATCACATTTACAAAGAGCCTTTCCTCCGAAAGTAAGCTTAGGGTAAGATTTACTGCCCCCAAGGACGAAAAGCTTCCCGAATATAACAGTGTTTCGGTCAATATGGACGAAGAGATCGGCGCGATGTTCAGTAATACAGATGTTTCAATACTCGGAACTGATGATTGGGTAGTTTTCGGCGCAAACGGCGTTGCCGATGAAAAGTCAAACGGCGGCACCTTCAAAAATGTTACCAAGAACGGTTCTACCAATACCTACAACGGCATTTACAGCTTTACCTGGGGTAATGGAAATACCACCAATACGGGACTAAGTGCAGGTAGCGGAGAGGTTTCGTTTGATGTCGCAGTCGATAATAATGTTAAGCAGATAACCCTTTTTGTCGGCGGTGAAAAAGCCGCAGGAAGGCTTGAAATTACAGACGGAAGTAATAAGCACGCCAAGATAGTTGAGCTTGAAAATTTAAACGGTAGCTTTAATAAAAAAGTTGTTCTGACGGTAAGTGCTGATGCGGCAACTACGCTTAACGTAAAGCTTATCAGGACTCAGGGCAACGGAAGTGTGGCGATCTATGCAGCGACAGCCTCCGAAAAGACCAAGGTCACGGGAACTGAGGTCGAGCTGTTGAGCTTCATTTCCGATGCTCCTGCAAGCGTTAATTTCTCGGCTGAAAGTATCAAGGATTGGGTGCATCTCGGCTACGGAAGCAATGCTTCTGCTGTTACCCGCAAGGAGGGTGTAAATCTCCTTTCCGATCCCGTCATCTCGGGCGCGGCGGCGACTATTGCCGATTATGCCTCCAAAATAAACTTTAATGACGGCACACCGAATGCCGCGGCAAAGAATAACGGAAATGCCGTTAAATTTGAAAACTGTATAGAATTTTCAGTACCCGTCACAACTGGCTGGCAGGAGCTGAAGATTTATACAGGCTTAAATTACGCGACAAATACAGTCGAAATTTATGACGAAGCAGGCTCGCCTGTCAAAACGTATATTTTCTCCAACAGCGGAACTGCGACAAAGTGTATAACAGTGCAGTTTAAGGCAGAGCAAGAGTCAGTACTTCACGTTAAAACGACCCGAACCTATGGCAGATCGGGTGCATGCCATTTGGCAGGCTATACGCTTTCAGATCTCAGCGAGGCCGAGATGATGACCTCCGAATTAAAATCGTACATTCAGTCTGTTGAAGCCAAAAATCCGACCGTTACGCTTAAAAAGTATACAGAGGATAGCGTAGCGGTTTACAGAGAAGCATTAACTGCGGCAAAGATAACCAGCAGAATGGATCCCGTTGAGCAGAATGCGATCGATGAGGCTTGGGACGATCTTGAAAAAGCGGTAAGCGGATTGACTGACAATCCGGCTCTGAGCAATAACGAAAATCTTTTAACGGACGCAACGGCAACAGCGTCAAGCCAGTCAAGCTCATCGAACTCACCTGAGCTCAGTATAGACGGGGATCGCAACAACACCCGTTGGGCGGCAAGCGGCTCGGGCAGTACCGATTGGATAGCCTATGATCTGGGTCGGGCTAAGACATTTGATTCGATCAGTGTCTATTGGGAATCCGTTTCAAAGAATTTCCGGATTCAGATAAGCAATGATAACTCAAGCTGGACTACCGTAGCGACAGATGATAAACAAACGGCTTCAGCAGGAACAAGGCTTGAAACGACAACTTATTTTGAGACGGTAACTGCAAGATATGTGCGTATCTATTCGACCAAACGCTCTAATGACAGCTTCGGCGGTGCATACCTCTCGATACTTGAAGCAGGTCTTTACAATACGGGCATTACCATTGAGGAAAGCAGCTTGGATAAGCTTGCCGACTTAGTTGATAATGCAGTGACCAATCTGAGTGAATACAGTGACGCTACGGCAAGTGCTTACCGCGAGGCTATGAATACTGCAAAGGCACTTTTTGCGGCAGGTATCACTGACGAACAGCAGATAGAAGCTGCGTATGAGGCGTTGAATACAGCCAAAAATCGCCTCGCTATCAAGGATAAAAACTATGCGTCAGGTGTGAGCGTCACAACGTCTATAACTCACGCAAGCACCAGAACAGCCGAAAATATGGTTGACGGAGATGGCTCCACACGTTGGGAATCATCAAATGGCAGTACAAACCAAACTATTACCCTTGATCTTGGGCAGGCAAGAAATATCTACAGGGTCATGCTTTATTGGGAATCGGCATCTAATGATTACACGATCGCGGTAAGTCAGGATGGCGAGAAATGGGATACGGTTGTCACACATACGCAGTCTGTTTCTGCAGGGACGGTTCTTACCACTGAGCATGAATTTGAAGAGCAGAGTGCACGTTATGTACAGCTTACCTCAAAGAAGGGCGCGCCGGGTCTCGGAACTTATCTTTCGCTTTATGAATTTGAGGTTTACGGACTTGCAGAATCGAATGAGGATGAATTAATTCCCGATATTCCCGACGGAGAAAATCTTGCGCTTGGCAAGACTGCAACGGCATCTTCTGTAAGGGGTGATAATCGTACAGCCGACTTGATGCTTGACGGAATTTCGAGTCTTGATTCAAGATGGGAACGCAGTGAAGAAACTAAGACACAGGCACAGTGGGTAATAGTTGACCTTGCTGACGTTTATGAGGTCAATACGGTACTTATCAAGTGGGAAAATCTGCCGAGCACTTATTCGATCACCGGCTCGGAAACCGGCGAGGACGGCACATGGGTAAAACTTGCGGAGGAAAAAGCACCTTCCGGACAGACCTTTGTTACCGATGAGAATAACGAGCGTTATTATACGATCGATACCTTCGGGGATACATCACTCAGATATATAAGAGTTGATATGTCGCCTGAAACCGCCAAATATTATCTCTCGATAATGGAATTTGAGGTGTATGGCCCTGATGAGGATACTCCTGTTGCTCCTTCCTATACAAAGGGCGATACAAACAATGACGGCAATATCAATTCTACCGATTGCATGCAGGTAAGACGCTATTATCTCGGACTTTATGAAATGACCGATACGCAGAAGCTTGCAGCGGATGTTAACGGGGACAACAAAATCAACTCGACAGATTTTATGCGGATTTCCCGCCACTTCCTTGGTCTATTCGATATATTTGCATAATTAATAGCTTAATATATGATTTTAATCAAACAGGCTCGCAGCTTCCGCTTGAAAATTGCGAGCCTATAATTTTGCAACTTTTTGAAATGGAGAAAACAATCATAGAAATATTCAACTTTTACTAAGTAATGATGTTGAAATGTGAACAAAACAAATACTTTATATAACGCTGAGATTAATGCCCAAACAACTATAAAACGTTGTATATTTATGTGAGAGAGGTGTTTGTTAAAGGAAAATTAAAAAAATACAATATTTCATTGACGATAGATTTACGCGTTTGATATACTTAACCTGTTGTTAAGCACGGTCAAAATAATTGAATAATTCAACTTATTGGAGGAGGAAAACATGAAAAAGAGCTTTGGTATTAAAGTTCTCGGCAGTTTACTTGCGGCGGCAACGCTCGTAACATGCCCCTCGGCATTTGTTTTGGCAGATTACAGCACAGAAGAGAAAGACGGAAAAAACCTTGCGCTCACGGCAACTGCGGCAGACGGCGGATATGCCTATTACGGTAACCACATTTTGCAGTGCGTCAATGACGGAGATGTCGGCACAGGTTGGCAGCATAATGACAGCTATGTACTAAACGGAGGCGATCTGCGCAATTGCTTTGTCAGCTATGATTTCGGTCAGGCGACGCGCTTTAATAAGGCTGTCATCGAATGGGAATACGGCACTAAATGCACAGAGGATGGCTTTGAGATCCAGTATTCGGATGATGGCATCAACTGGATATCGGTTGCAGATACAGTACTTACCTACGGCGATACCTCTATCGTCGAATTTGCTACCGTAACGGCGCAGTATATCCGCGTCAACATGACAAAGGGTACGAACATAAAATATTGCCCCAAGATATTTGAGTTTGAGGTGTATTACAATATGGGAAACAGCACTGACGTTATTCAGACAGATCTCGGCGGAGACGAAGTTTATACCACTGCGCTTGATATCACAAACCCTGCCGCCGATTACGGCTTGGCCGATCCAGAGATACGCCGTTATAAGGATGAAAACGGCAATGACGTTTACTGGATCTACGGAACTCTCAACGAAGCAGATAATATCGGTGCTATTTATTCGACGGATAATATGAAGACATGGCAGAAGGCGACCGATGATGGTAAGGTGCTTGATAAATCCACCTTCCCCTGGGCGGAATTCAGCTTCTGGGCACCAGGCGCTATTGAGCTTAACGGAAAATACTATGTAGTATTCTCAGCAAATAACGTTCCCGACAGCTATCGCACGGGAGGTATCGGCTTGGGTGTTTCCGATAACCCCGCAGGCCCCTTCAAGGCAGTTGAAGGCTCGAATGACGGACTCATAGTTGATCCCTCCTTCTACGGTGTTACAGGTGAGGAGACCGATGAGGAATTCAAGGCTAAGTTTGCAGGTATGCCCACTCTTATTGACGCTAACCTCTTTGTTGATGATGATGGTCAGGTATATCTCTATTACGGCGGCGGAGGACAGCTGGCGGTATGCCTCATGAATGACGAAATGAACGGCATAAAGGCTTTCCCCGACGGAGATATGTTCAAGGTCATCACCGAGGGACTTAATGAATATGTTGAAGGCCCCTTTATGATAAAGCGCGGCGGCACATATTATATGATGTATTCCAAGGGAATGTGGTCGGGCGGCTCCTATGCCTCCTGCTACGGTATATCTGATAGCCCCATCGGTCCCTTCCGTGACAGTCGCCAGATACTTCAGTCCTCTCAGGGTGATTACCCATACAGAGGCCCCGGCCACAACAGTGCCATTTATATTCCCGAAAATAACATGTGGCTTATTTGCTACCACCGCTATAATTACGGCAGTGTCGATCGCCGCCCCTGTATTGACAGAATGATATTTAACGAGGATGGCAGTATTCGTGCGGTAATTCAGACCGATTCATGGACTACCGATGACTATTTCGGTCCTGATCTGACTAACCTTGCACTTAATGCTACCGCCATCGACAGCGGTTATAACTATTACGGTTCTTCAAAGGCGTCAAATATAAATGACTGGGATCAGATAACCTTCTGGCAATTTAGCGACAGCAGAGTTATAAACAGCGGCGTTCTGACCGATTGTTGGGTAGGCTATGATTTCGGCAGTGCTACGGCAATGCGTGAAATGGTCATTCAGTGGGAAAGCGGTACTAAGTGTACCGAGGACGGCTTTGAAGTGCAGTATTCGGATGACGGAAGTAATTGGAGTGCGGTTTCCGGTGCGCAGGTAGAGTACGGTGATACTACCGTTATAAATTTCGATACGGTAAATGCACGTTACATCAGAGTCAATATGACGCGCAATACAAATGATAAGTACTGTCCCAAGGTTTATGAGATGGAGATCAGATGAAAGCTACATTAACTGGAAAATTGAAAGTTGAAAATTAATCAGTCTCCCTCTTTGAGGGAGCCGGAAACCAAGCCTTCATCGGCAAGCACAGATATGTATTTTATTTGCATTTATGCTTATAATGTTGTATACTGAGCTCATAACAAAGAAAGGAAGAGAAAAATGAAAGCATTACTTAAGCTGACGAGTCTGATTTTATCGGTAGCCGTACTTTTGACTGCTGCGATGCCTATCTCGGCAGAAGAGGCGGCAGTGCCTGGCTATATTCAGGAGGGGACTGATTCGACCGAGGTATATAATACCCGTTTAGAGATATCGAATCCTATTCCCGATTGCGGGTGGGCAGATCCTGATCTTCATTGCTATCAGGATGAAAATGGTAATAACGTTTACTGGATCTACGCTACTTACAGCGGTGGTTCCAATATTGGTGCAATTTATTCAACTGATAATATGAAAACATGGACAAAAGCCAATGGTGACGGCCGAGTTATAGATACGGAAAGCTTCCCGTGGGCTACTCATAGCTTCTGGGCGCCTGGTGCAATAGAAATGGATGGCAAATACTACGTAGTTTTTGCTGCAAATAATGTTCCGGATAGCGACACATGGGGTGGAATCGGTATCGGCGTTGCAGACACACCCGAGGGGCCTTTTACTCCCGTTCCCGGCTCCAATGACGGACTTTTATTTGATCCTTCCTTTTACGGTGTTACCGGTGATGAAACCTATGAAGAATTCAGGGCTAAGTTTGAAGGCATGCCCACTCTTATCGACCCCAGCCTTTTCAAGGATGATGACGGTCAGATTTACCTCTATTTCGGTGGCGGAGGACAGCTTGCAGTTTGCTTAATGAAAGACGATCTTACCGGAATCAAGGCTTTTCCCGATGGAGATATGTTCAAGGTCATCACTGAGGGACTTAATGAATATGTTGAAGGCCCCTTTATGATAAAGCGCGGCGGCACATATTATATGATGTATTCCAAGGGAATGTGGTCGGCCGGCTCCTATGCATCCTGCTACGGCATGTCTGACAGTCCCATCGGTCCCTTCCACGATAGCCGTCAGATACTTCAATCCTCGCAGGGCGAATATCCCTACAAGGGACCCGGGCATAACAGTGCGATATATCTTCCTGAAAATAACATGTGGCTTATCTGCTACCATCGTTATGACCGCGGAAGCAGTGATAGATATCCCTGTATAGACAGAATGGTATTCAACGAGGATGGAACTATCCGAGCAGTTGAAATGACTGACTACTGGACTACCGATGACGATTTCGGCCCCGATGAATCTAACCTTGCTCTTAATGCAACGGGCATAGACAGCGGCAAGAACTATTACGGTGCAGGAAGTGTTGCGGCTATTAATGATGGCGACGGTATCACATATTGGCAGTTTGCCGAAAACGCCGCAGTAGACAGTAGCACGGGAGTTCTGACGGATTGCTGGGTAGGCTATGATTTTGGCAGTGCGACACAGTTTGACAGAGTTGTTATCGAATGGGAAAGCGGAACTAAGTGTACCGAGGACGGCTTCGAAGTGCAGTATTCGGATGACGGTCAAGCTTGGACAGCAGTATCCAATGCACAGCTTCAGTATGATAATACGAGCGTTGTAACCTTTGACAGTGTCACTGCAAGATACGTCAGAGTCAACATGACGAAAAAGGATGCAAGTAAGTATTGCCCTAAAATTTTCGAGCTGGGCGTTTATTGCGATGCAGGTTTTGAACCCATTGTACCTGAATACACTCTCGGAGATGTTGACGGTGACGGCAATATCAATTCTACCGATTGCATGCAGGTAAGACGCTATTATCTCGGACTTTATGAAATGACCGATACGCAGAAGCTTGCAGCGGATGTTAACGGGGACAACAAAATCAACTCGACAGATTTTATGCGGATTTCCCGCCACTTCCTTGGTCTATTCGATATATTTGCATAATTAATAGCTTAATATATGATTTTAATCAAACAGGCTCGCAACTTCCGCTTGAAAATTGCCGGAAAGTGAAATGAAGGATATCATGCTTTTTGATGATTTTCCGAAGGAGCTGACATATCCGAACGTTACACCGCAACTATTCTATAAAGCAAAAGAATTTGCTTTAAATAATGGGATTTTTAATAATGATTGCAAAAAAGACATCCCAATGTACGGGTTTCCTAAGGATAGATCGTAAAAACCAGCCGAAACAGGAGTTATCCTCTTGTCTCGGCTGGTTTTGCCTTATTCTGTTACAATTTTTTGACCCCTTACGGCTTACGGCTGTATTTTTTTCTTGTTGCAAGGCCGCCGCGAATATGTCGCTCAGCCTTATTTTTATCAAGTACTGTTTTAACACTGCTGTAAAGCTGCGGATTGATCTTTTTAAGCCGCTGAGATACATCCTTGTGTACCGTGCTTTTGCTGATGCCGAACTGCTGTGCTGCGGCTCTGACGGTAGCGTTATTTTCTGCTATGTAAACCCCGAGTTCAACTGCTCTTTCTTCAACAATATAATTCAAAGTAATCTCCTGCCTTTTATTAACGGCACTGTGTACCGCCCTTTGATAAAGATATACGCGCTGTGTCGGCGGATTATTACACGGCAGTTTCAAAAAGGTAATTTTTAGCAAAGCATTTTTGATGTTTACATATGCAAAAAAACATGATACAATTAAATAAAGTTTTGTTAATGTTTTGAAAGGAATGAAAATATGTCTGTTTTTAAGCGTGTTTTATGTATTGCATTGTCTATAGCACTGCTGTGCTTGACAGTGTTTTCGGTTTATGCGGTGGAATACAGCGGCAGTGACAGTTACAAAGACGGCAAATTTTACGATGCGCTTGGGCAAATTTCGCTGACGGGAAACGGGCGTACGGACATTCTTAAGATAGCCGAGTCGCAACGCTATTATTTCGGCGGAGGCAGTGAAAATGACCTCTCGGGTACGCCTGACAGCTATGGAAAATATACTGAATACGGTGCTGCTTATGGAAGTCCTAATTCAAATTGGTGCGGATTTTTTGTTTCATGGTGCGCCAAGCTTGCAGGGATAGATGCTACGGCTTTAAAGCAGACAGGCGTTGCAAATCCCGTTAATTTCGGTTTAACGGGGCAAAGCCGCCTTAAGGGCGCAAATGCATATACATGGACGCAATTTGCTGACGGCATTTATACTCCGCTTGCGGGAGATTTGATTTTTTACGGATACAGCAGCGCAGCGAGTTATGATGAGGTACCGGTTACGGGATATTCCCATGTTGGTATACTGAAAGAGGTTATATATAACAGCGACGGTTCTTACGCATTTATTGTTATTGAGGGTAACACATCGGTCAGCGGTTATGATGACAGCTTAAGAGGTGTGGAATTAAAGACACGTAAGGTGGCGGCAGGTAAT
>CAYRPK010000019.1:0-12377 GCA_964426175.1 uncultured Eubacteriales bacterium
CCTTAGAGGCTGCTCAGTAAAATATGAAGCTTCTAGGTGATTCCTTTACCGCAAAAATCAACATCGTAGAATAATAAGCCTTTTATGTCGGGCGGCAATTCGCCGTCCGACTTTTAATTAAAAGAAAGGAAAGAAGAATTATGAACTGTCCCTATTGCGGCTCTGTTATGAGTAAGGAAGATCGACGTTGCCCCCGTTGTGATAAGCGCGTCATTACAGAAGAAGAATATTTTCAGCTTTGGTCGGAACGTGCCGAATATGAAGAAAAGCACAATGCTTTTAAAAGTCGTGTAGGCTTAGTTTTTAACATTCTTCTTCCCGGACTTGGTTCTTTTGTGGTATCGGGCAAGCTTTCTATGTTTTTGCTGGCCATGGTGCTTGAAGTTTTCACTTGGGTATTTTTTATCGGCACCTGCGTAAGAGGTAATCCTGCGTTTGTTTACCTTGTTCTGCCGGCAGTAACCCGAATTTTCACTGTTTTTGCTACTAAGAAGGAAGAAAAGGACTGAGTTTTTAAGTGCGGTATCACAGAGGTAAGGAAGACTATTATAAATATCTCACTCCGAGCCAAATAAAACAAGAAAAAGCAGTTTCAATAACAGCATACATACTTGCCGCATTGATAGCGATATTCGCCGTTGTTATTTCGGTTTTTGTAAAATATGAAGGCACTATTTTCTTTTGCTATTTGGGATTATTCGCGGCTTGCGGTGCAATTTTGGGAACTCGCTATACTCTTCTTCCTTTATTTGAAATAATCGTAGGCGAATACAGCTCAGCCAAGGTTATCGTTGCAAGACGAAAAATCAATTGGCAGATTCTTTTAGGCATGGGGATTATGTTTTTCTTCGGGTGTATGCTTATATATGTAGCTTTTGAGGAAGCTGTTTTGGTTAGTTATTAAAAAGTACCTATGCGGCACACTTCATAAGGAAGTGTGCCGCAGTTATATTCGCTTGACAGCGAGGAATATCACTTATCCATCGTATAACGAGCATCGGATCTTCGCATCAAAATCCTCATGAAATTTATTTTCGGATGATTTAAAGGAAAAAGCAGAGCAAAAAACTGCTCTGCTTTCATATTTATCAAGGGGTTTTCTATGGGGTGCTTTTTTATTAGATCTTAATGCTTTTTCTTTTTTACAAGAATAATTACCACTGTTACGATAGCCGCCAACGCGGTGACTGCCACGCCGATGACTATCATAACAATACCACTGACACTGAATTGAGTGCCGCTGTTTGTCTCTTGCTCAGACTCTTCAACAATGGGTGTAGGTTCCAAATTGAAGCCTGTTTCTGTAATGGCGGTACCGTCACTTTCAAGAACCTGAAATTCATAAATGGAAAATCCAAAGATAGTTCCTCTTACCTTGCAGTTCACTCTTACATATCGTGTGGAAGTGGGCTCAATTACAATTTCGTCGATGCCGCCGTCAAAATCGTCGATATCATAAACAGATGTCCAATTTTCGGCATCATTTGAAACTTCGAGGCTGTACTGCTTTCCGTAAGCCCCCTCCCAATAGATACGCGCGCCGCCTATCTGCTTCTCTTCACCTAAATCAACATAGAGCCACTGGTTATTCGAGGACTGAGATTCCCAACGACTCTGTCCGTCACCGTCAACTGCCTTTATCGCAATATTACCGCTTACGTCTGATGACGCTTTCGCAACCCTATTCCTTGCTAAGTTTGTCGCACCCTCAACCATCATTCGTGTGGTTTCTGTTTTACCCTCGGGAACGGTAATAGTGCCCGTTGCGCTCTTGTAATTTTCAAGGGTAAAGGTGATATCATAGCTACCCGGTATGACACGAAGCTCTGCATTTCCGTCTTTATCTGCAGTGCGGAGGACTCTGCCTATCTTTACCTCTGCACCAGGAGTGGTGTGTACGGTAATATCAGCTAACTTACCGCCAAAAATAGCTTCATATACGGTTTGTGCAATTACCATATAACCGGAGGCATTGCCGTGAAGTCCATCCGGAAAACACTCGCGCATTTCGGATGTTGCGGTATTCATATCAACCAAAGTTAAGTTGTTTTCCTCCGCAAGTTCAAGCTGTAAGTCGCGAATAGTTGTATTAATAATAGTAGCATCCTGCATAGTATAACTATATGCAAAGGGACTTGTCATAATAATGACCTTTGAACCTGCTTCAATATACGGCTTAATAAGGTAAGTATAATAATGCTCTTTGAATTTATCAAGATCCTGTGAGCCGACGTCATTAGTGCCCATCATAACGAGGACATAGTCCGCATCGTAGGTAAGACTTTGCGAATACTGTGTACTGCCGTACCAAAAATATGAGCCGTCAGATTCCGGCTTATAGTTAACAGCCGCACCGCCTAAGCCGAAATTTTTAACTTCATAGCCATCGCCCAATATCTCCTGAAGATATGTAGGATAGTTGGCTTTTGCCGAACCGGCGGTGATGCTGTCGCCCACGCAGGCAACCTTTATAACATCTGTCGCTGTTTCTGCAAATACCGTAGGGATAACCGATACAGTTAAGACTGCCGCCGCAATCAGACTGATTATTCTTTTAAGCATAACTATCTATCCTTTCAAATTTTCTTTAATTATACCATAAATATGAAAAATTACAATAACATCTTGCATTATAATGAATTTGCATATATAATATAGGTTAAGAAATTGTGGCTTGCCAAAAGAAAGGAATGTTTATAAATGTATCCTATGAAAATGAATCCCCCGTTTAAGGACTATATTTGGGGCGGTACTCGCCTTAAGACCGAATGGGGTAAAAAATCTGATCTTGAAATCGTTGCAGAAAGCTGGGAGCTTTCCTGCCATCCTTCGGATGCTTGTATCATTGATAACGGTGAATATGCTGGTAAAGCACTGCCTGAGGCTATTGAACTTATGGGTAAGTCCTGCCTTGGCACCGATTGCGCCGAGTTTGACAGATTTCCAATCTTAATTAAGCTTATCGACGCTAAAAATGACCTTTCCATTCAGGTCCATCCCGATGATGAATATGCGCTGAAAAACGAAAACGAATACGGCAAAACCGAAATGTGGTATATCGTCGATGCTGATGAAGATGCTTCTCTTGTTTACGGCTTTGCGCGCGATATCACAAAAGATGAATTTAAAAAGGCTATTGAAGAAAATAAGCTTATGGACGTACTTAATAAGGTTCCCGTTCATAAGGGCGATGTTTTCTTTATTCCTGCAGGTATGGTTCATGCTATCGGTAAGGGTATTCTCATTGCTGAAATTCAGCAGAACAGTAATATCACATATCGTGTTTACGATTACGGACGTGTTGGTGCGGACGGTAAGCCCAGAGAGCTTCATGTTGAAAAAGCTGTTGATGTTTCCAACCTTACCCGTCCCGAAGCAATCGGTGCAACGGGTAATGCTGTAGAAGAAAACGGCGTTAAAAAGACTATGCTTGCTTCCTGCAAATATTTTACTACAGAAAAATTGGAAATTGAGGCTGCCTGCAGCTTAAAAGCCTGTGAAAAGTCCTTCGTTTCCCTCCTTTTCCTTGACGGTAACGGCACCGTTAACTGTGGCGGCGAGAGCGTTGCATTTAGTAAGGGTGACAGCTTCTTTATCCCTGCAGGCGCAGGTGATTTCACCATAGAGGGTGCATCTACTCTTCTTTTGACCAGAGTTTAATTATGGTAACAAGCAAGGTTTTTGATACAATCAAAAATAATTGCCTTTTAGACAAGGGTGATAAGGTTTTGGTGGCGCTTTCGGGCGGCGCCGATTCCGTATCACTCCTTGTTGCGCTTAAAAGCATCGGTCAATATGAGCTTTGTGCGGCGCACTTAAACCACGGTATACGCGGAGAAGAGGCTGACCGCGATGAAGATTTTTGCAGAAGCCTTTGCGAGAAGTTGAATGTTGAATTTTTTTGTGAGAAATCAGATGTACCGAATTTAGCCGAAAAGTACGGCCTTTCACTTGAAACCTGTGCCAGAGAAGTCAGATATGAATTTCTCTTTCGTGTTGCAAAAGAAATCAACGCCAAGGCTATTGCAACGGCGCATAATGCTGACGATAACGCCGAAACCGTGCTTATGAATATTTGTCGCGGTACCGGCCTTGACGGACTTCGCGGTATTCCATTGCAAAGGGATAATATTATACGTCCGTTGCTTTATGTTTCACGGAACGAAATTATTGAATATCTTAAAAAGTCGGGGCAAAATTATGTTTGCGACAGCACGAATTTTGAGACTGACTGTACCCGTAACCGCATAAGGCTGCTCGCAATGCCGCAAATCAAAGAGATTTATCCTAATGTTTCGGAAACCGTAGGCAGAATGACTCGGAATTTAACCGAGGATGCCGAATTTTTAAATACTTTTGCAAGGGAAAACCTCAGTCTTGAGGTTTCACATATTGACTCTCTGCCTGTACCTGTCAAAAAGCGTGTTCTCTCTATGATATGTAAGGATTTTTGGGGTGTTTCCCCAGAAACAGTGCATATTGATGAGCTTGTTCGCCTTTGTAGGCAAAAAACAGGCGTTTCGGCGTTACCTAAGGGTATTTTTATCACGGTTAAAAATGGAAAACTTGCTCTTTTTGAAGAAAGTGTAAATGAAGAAGCATTTTTGCCCATCGGCGGCGAGGTTTACTGGAAAAACTACAAAATCTCTTGTGAAATCAAAAACTTTGACGAAGAGTTGTGCCGCAAAATTAACAATTCAGACAGTTTTGCCGCCTTTGATTGTGATATAATAAATGAAAGTCTTACTGTCAGACAGCGGCAGGACGGCGATAAAATTTTTATTGCAAAAAGAAATATAACAAAATCGCTTAAAAAGCTTTTTAACGAATGTGCCGTTCCGCCATCTCAGCGTAATGATATACCCGTTATTGTTGCAGGAAATGTGCTTCTTTGGGTTTACGGTACGGCAAAAAGCGGACGGTTTCCGCCTGTGCGCGGTAAGCGTGCACTTGTTCTCTCCATTGAAAATAAAAGGAATGGTGATTAATATGTCCGAAATGAACAAAGATATTGAAAAAATTCTTTTTACTGCCGAAGAAATCGAAGAGGCAATTGAAAAAGTCGGAAAAATCATAACTGAAGATTATAGAGATAAAAACCTCGTGGTAATCGGCATATTAAAGGGAAGTGTAGTATTTTTCGCCGATGCTATACGTAAAATTGATCTACCCTGTGAATGTGATTTTATGAGTGTTTCGAGCTACGGCAATGCTGCTGTTTCTTCAGGACGTGTTCTTATAAATAAAGATATTACCACTGTTGTGGAAGGTAAAGATGTTTTAATTTTGGAAGATATTGTTGATACCGGCAAAACCTTAGCATATTTAAGAGACCATGTTTTCTTATCTCGTGGGGCAAAATCCTTTGAAATTTGTTCCCTTCTCGATAAGCCTTCGGGTCGTGTTGCGCCGGTCGACGTTAAATATAAATGCTTTGAGGCACCCAACGAATTCCTCGTGGGTTACGGTCTTGATTATGCGGAAAAATACCGCAATCTCCCTTACATAGGTGTTCTTAAACGTGAAGTTTATATGTAAAAAACGGGGCATACTAAATATATATTTACGGAAGAAGGTTAAGCTTTGAAGAAAAAATTTAAAGGCGCGGGTCTTTACATCGTAATAGTTATTGCTTTAATTATAGCCTGTTCGTTTATGCTTATGTCGGGCGACAGTGACGATGTTAAATATTCGCAGATAATTTCCTATTTTAAAAATGACGAGGTAGCGGATTTCACCCTTGATTTCAACAACAATAAGCTGTCTATAACCTTAAGAAGCGGCGAAAAGTTGGAGGAATATACCGTCCCAAGTGCGGATTTGTTTATTTTATCCGTGGAGGATTTCATCAAAGCCAATGATGAAGCAAACGCCGGAAATCCCGACTACAAGCCGATGGAATACAACTATAAGCGTGCCACATCGGTACCGATTATCTTGGAATTTGTTCCTTATGCTCTCATCATGATTGGCGGTATTGCATTCCTGTTCTATATGACTAACAAAATGAACGGCGGCGGTGCAGGCGGTTTTATGAATTTCGGCAAAGCCAAATTCAAAAGCGGCATTGACGAAAAACGCAAGACCACTTTTGATGATGTTGCAGGCGCAGATGAGGAAAAAGAAGAATTAAAGGAATTAGTTGACTTCCTTAAAAATCCTAAAAAATATACCGAGCTTGGTGCTAAGATACCTAAGGGCGTACTTTTGGTCGGTCCTCCGGGTACTGGTAAAACTCTCCTTGCGCGTGCTGTTGCAGGTGAGGCAGGTGCTCCCTTCTTCTCAATTTCGGGTTCTGACTTTGTTGAAATGTATGTCGGTGTCGGCGCGTCACGTGTCCGTGACCTTTTTGACCAAGCAAAAAAGAGCTCACCATCTATCGTATTTATTGATGAAATTGACGCAGTCGGTCGTCAGCGCGGCGCAGGCTTGGGCGGCGGCCACGATGAACGCGAGCAGACGCTTAATCAGTTGCTTGTCGAAATGGATGGCTTCGGTGCAAACGAGGGTGTTATCATAATCGCGGCAACTAACCGTCCCGATGTTTTGGACCCTGCGCTTCTTCGTCCTGGACGTTTTGACCGTCAGGTCATGGTAGGTCGCCCCGACGTTAAGGGTAGAGAGGATATACTAAAGGTTCATGCTCGCGGTAAACCCCTGGGCGAAGATGTCAGCCTTTCGGATATCGCTAAAATCACCACCGGATTTACCGGTGCAGACCTTGAAAATCTGCTTAATGAAGCGGCACTTCTTGCTGCACGCAGAAACAAGCGAATTATAAATCAGCCTGAAATTCAGGAAGCTATGATGAAGGTCATCATAGGTACGGAAAAGCGTTCCAAGAAGGTTACTGCAAAAGAAAACAAGCTCACTGCTTATCATGAGGCAGGTCACGCAATCGTCTGCCATCTTCTTCCCACGCAGGATCCCGTTCACGAGGTTTCTATCATCTCAAGAGGCATGGCAGGAGGATATACCCTTTATATTCCTCAGGAGGATGCACAGTACCGTACCAAAAACACTATGTTTGAAGATATCTGCGTCGCTTTGGGCGGGCGCGTCGCCGAAAAGCTTATTTTGGGCGATATTTCAACAGGAGCATCCAGTGACCTTCGCAAGGCCACTCAGACCGCGCGCGATATGGTTGCTACCTACGGTATGAGCGACGAATTAGGTCCTATTGCTTACAATAACGATTCCGATCAAGTTTTCCTCGGTCGTGATTATACACATTCCCGCGCATATTCCGAGGAAACCGCATCCAAGATAGATGCTGAGGTCAAAAAGACCATCGATGAAGCATATGAAAAGACTATTGATCTCCTTAATTCTCATTTAAATGAGCTTCATGCAGTTGCAAACGCTCTTCTTATCCGCGAGAAAATCACGGGAGATGAGTTCAGAGCTGTTATGGAGGGTAAAAGAATAGAGGATGCAGTTGCCGGTGATGGCAATGATACCGAAGCAACAGAATCCTCAGAAGCTAATGAGATAACAAAATAAAATTAAAGCCGTGCCATTCACCATTCGACACGGCTTTAATTTTATTCAAAAGAATTATTTCAGACCGTCAGCAACAGAGCGGGTCATAGCTTCTGTGTAAATAGTACCGTTAGCAGTGGTGCAATAGCCCACGCAAACATATTTAACAGAAGTATCTCCAATTCCGAGTATAGTTACGGTATAGGTATAGTTACCGGTCGTTTCAAGATCAACGTTTCTGAGGTAGGTGGCGCTGATTTTCTTGACTTCAAGTCCTTCGGCTTCAAGGTCAACATTAATATCTGCTGTAGTCTTACCTGCCGCAAGAAGCTGGTCTTCTCTTACCATAACCACACCAATGTCAGTGATGGTATCAAGCTTGGCGTAAAGCTCAGCAGAGAAATTTGTTATAAAGCGAAGGTCATATTTGTTTTTATCTAAAGCATTTTCTCTTATCTGTGCACCATTCATACCTAATTCAGCAGTTCTATTATAGGTTTCGATCTCACGAGCGGATGCTTCGCCGCTGTCGCCGGTATAGAAAAGTGCTATGGCAGTTACTTCGGTGGTGGGAAACTCAAAGACGGTTAAATAGTAATCATTACGGCCATTGATGGTCAACTGCTTTTCAGAAGAACGGGTCACACCCTGCAGCTCCGTCCACTCCACAGTGCTCATCCAATCCTCACCGGAAAGATCCTGAGTAGTATATTTGACCGTTACGGTATCAACAGAAATTCTGTAGCCTTCGCCATACAAAGCAACGGTATTGATAGCAGTCTTTTCTGCGTATTTGACACCAGCATACTGAGGGGCTTCATTAGACGCTCTGACACCTGCCTGCCAACGGGTATTAACATCACCGTCTACCATAACAGTTATATCATCAAGAATGTCATTTTTATTATGGTCTGCCCAGCCTGAATGTTTAGTGCTTGCAAAGCCGATTTGATTTAAGGATAGATTTGTATATGTGCTAACATTTGTCGCCGCTGTTAAAGCAGTGGCTGCATCGGTATAATCGCTTGCAACAAATGAGCCGCTGTTATATACAGTCTCTGCCTTAGCTACTGCCGCGCTAATGGCAAGAGCCGCTGTATTGCTGTATTTATAGGAATAATCTGACAAGCCGTTAGCATATGCAAGTGCCGTTTTCAATGCTTCCTTTGCAGGTGCGACATCGGATTTGACAAGAGCATTTCTTAAAGCATCGATCTCGCTTGCTTTTGCAGTTATTGCATCAGCGGTCGCCTGAGTATCAGATAAAAGTGCTTCACCTTCGGTAAGTGCGGTTTCTAATGCTGCCCATGAATCTGTGGTATAGATACATTCGTCCAAGGCTTTTGCTGCATCAATTGCTGTTACAAGTGCTGATTTGGCAATATCCGTAGTAGAAAGACTTCCCAAAACATATATTTCATATATTCTCGGTGCCCAATTATTAAACTGAGTAAAGTCCATTCTTACGCCCTTGAAAGCAGTTGCTTCGCTGAAGGTTACGGTAATTTCACTTTCACTTTCAACAGGTGTGGGAGCCGCTACCCATTCGGTACCGTTATTATAGGTGATCGTATAGCCGTTAGAAACAACACTGTCTACCGAGGTAAAGGAACCGACATTGATAACAATCTTATCAACCTGCGCAGCTACTGCAAAATCAATACCTACATATAATCCGTCAGCCTTATCAGTCGTCTGCCAATGAGTTGACGTGTCTCCGTCGTTAAGGTTAGAAACAGAGCCGTAGTAGTTACCCGAATAATTTCCGTCATATGCCGTTCCGTATTCCTTGGCTAAGTTATTAGTATAATCGGCATTTACGATGCTTCCGCCCATACAGGTTGCTGCAACAGCCAACGTTGCAACAGCCGCTAACGAACGTTTTAGAATGTTTTTCATGATTGTGCCTCCTTATTATTTCTTGATAAGCTAAAAATCTTATCTATCTTACATTCATTATAGTTGTTCAGCAACAATTAGTCAAGATAAAATTTATTATTTCGCAATATTTATAAATCTTATAGTTAAATTACCTCTATAATAAAAGCATGACCCAACGGAACTAATGTTTCATTGGGTCATGCTTTTGTGTCGCAACATAAGGTCTACCCTTTTATGTATATTTTATCACAATTTGAGATAAAAGTCAACATCTCATTTTGAGATACTATATAATTTTTATTATAAGTTGTCCTCTGTTTTTCGAAAGGTGTTGTTGTATTAATGAAATTAAAGGAATTACGCGAGGATAGAGATATTACACAGCGTGAGATTGCAGAAATGCTGAATTGCAGGCAAAACACATATCAGCAATATGAAAGCGGCAAGCGTCAGTTGCCTGTTGAGGTTTTAAAGAAGCTTTGCTTGTTTTATAATGTTTCTGCCGATTACATTTTAGATTTGCCTCAGCTTGACTATCCCAAGCGTTAGAACAATCAGCTAGCACGCCCCAACGGAACTAATATTTCGTTGGGGCGTGCTTTTGTGTCGCAACATAAGGTCTACCCTTCAGCAAAATTATACAACATATTTGTACTAATATCAAGTACAGATGTGTTGTATAATAAAGAAAATTATACAAATATGTGCTAAAATTTAATATAAGAGGTGGGTGTAATGTCTTATATTAGAAGAATTCGTGAATTGCGCGAGGATAACGATAAAACTCAAAAGGAAATTGCAGATGTCTTAGGTATTAAGCAAAACGTTTACAGCCGCTATGAATTAGGAAAAAATGAACTGCCCTTAAGGCATCTTGTTGTATTGTGTGAATTTTACGGTGTTTCTGCCGATTACATTTTAGATTTGCCAGAAGGGTTAAGCTACCCAAAACGAAAATAACTGAGAAACGGCGACAATATCAAAAACTGTCGCCGTTTCTGTTATGAAAATTTCTCTTTGATCTTGTCAAAAAAGCTCTTTGATTTCTGATAATGCTTGTCGTCATGGGTATCCTTATCGAAATCGCGAAGTACCTGCTTTTGCTTTTCGCTTAAATGCTTGGGCACTTCGACTACTACCTTTAAAATGTGGTCGCCTCTGCCGCGTCCGTTAAGAATATTAAAGCCCTTACCCTTAATTTTGAAGGTAGTACCAGTCTGTGTTCCCTCGGGAATGGAGTATTCTATATTGCCGTCAAGGGTGGGTATTTTAAGCTTTGCACCCAAAGCCGCCTGAGCAAAGGAGATGGGATATTCGCAGATAACATCATTGCGTGAACGCTCAAAAATGGGATGCGGACGTACATTTACAGTAATATGTACGTCACCTGCAGAGCCTCCGCGAACACCGTTATCACCCTGACCGCGAACTATGATAGTCTGACCGTCTGCAATACCCCCTGGGATATTAACTTCTATTGTACGCTCACGGCGGATTCTTCCGCTACCATGGCAGTTTGAGCACGGGTCTTTAATTATTTTACCCGTGCCGCCGCAATTACGACAAGCACCGACATTCTGAATAACACCAAATGGTGTTCTTTGCTGAGTGCGCACCTGTCCTGTGCCGTGACAGGTGGAGCAGGTTTCGGGGGTAGTTCCCTTTTTCGCGCCGCTACCCGAACATTCAGGACAGTTCTCTACGCGATGAACTTTGACATCCTTCTTCACTCCGAATGCCGATTCCTCAAAGGAAATGCCGATACTTGCTCCCACATCTCCGCCACGTACGGGACCGTTATTCTGCCTTCTTCCGCCGCCCATTCCGAAATCGGAGAAAATAGAGCCGAAGATATCACCTAAATCGAAATCCATGCCGCCAAAGCCGCCGTTACCTCCGGCACCTGCACCGTAGTTGGGGTCTACGCCCGCATGACCGAATTGGTCGTAGCGGGCGCGCTTATCCTTATCGGAAAGCACCTCATATGCTTCGCCGGCTTCCTTGAACTTTTCCTCAGCGACCTTATCGCCGGGATTTAAGTCGGGATGATATTTCTTTGCCGCTTTGCGGTAGGCCTTTTTTATATCGTCCTCGGAGGCACCCTTTGAAAGTCCGAGCACCTCATAATAATCACGCTTATCAGCCATTTGAGATTAATCCTTTACATTATAATCGTCGGAATAATATTCGCCGCTTGTGCCGTTGTTACCTGCATCTGCATCTGCATCAGTACCTGCAGCGCCTGCGTCGCCGCCCTGCTGCTGATACATCTTTGCAGAAATGTCATAGAATGACTTGGATAAATCTTCCTTAGCTGACTTGATGGCTTCAATATCGGTGCCCTTGAGTGCTTCTTTCAAAGCATCAAGCTTAGGCTGAACATTGTTCTTATCTTCGTCAGTAAGCTTATCACCGAGTTCCTCCATTGCCTTTTCGCACTGATATACCATCTGATCTGCTTCATTTCTGACGTCTATCTCTTCACGGCGCTTCTTGTCTTCCTCTGCATACTTTTCTGCATCCTTGACGGCAGCGTCGATATCCTCCTTACTCATATTGGTGGAAGAGGTAATAGTAATCTTCTGTTCCTTACCTGTGCCGAGGTCCTTAGCAGAAACATTTACGATGCCGTTAGCGTCGATATCAAAGGTGACTTCAATCTGAGGAACACCGCGACGTGCGGCAGGGATACCGTCAAGATGGAAGGTGCCGAGAGATTTGTTATCCCTTGCCATTTCTCTTTCACCCTGAAGAACGTGGATTTCAACTGAGGTCTGACCGTCAGCAGCGGTAGAGAAGATCTGCTGCTTCTTGGTGGGGATGGTGGTGTTACGCTCAATAATACGGGTGCAAACACCGCCGAGGGTTTCGATACCGAGTGACAGCGGAGTTACGTCAAGGAGAAGAAGTCCCTTAACGTCGCCGCCTAAAACGCCGCCCTGAATTGCTGCACCGAGCGCAACACATTCGTCGGGGTTGATGCCCTTATGGGGCTCCTTGCCGATAAAGTTCTT
>CAYRPK010000020.1:0-12166 GCA_964426175.1 uncultured Eubacteriales bacterium
GGTAATACAGATAGAGCCGCCGCCGATACCTATCTTAATAAAGTCTGCGCCCTGCTCTGCAAGATACATAAATCCGTCTCTGTCAACAACATTGCCTGCACCAACCTTAACGGTGTCGCCGTACTTTTCGCGAATCCATGCGATAGTTCTGCCCTGCCATTCAGAGAAGCCTTCGGAGGAGTCTATGCAAACAACATCAACGCCTGCTTCAACAAGAGCAGGAACACGCTCTGCATAGTCACGGGTATTTATACCCGCGCCGACCATATAACGCTTCTGTTCATCAAGAAGCTCCAAGGGATTTTCCTTGTGGAATTCATAGTCCTTACGGAAAACAAAGGAAACCAGATTTCCGTTTTTATCAACGATGGGGAGAGAATTAAGCTTATGCTCCCAAATAACATCGTTTGCCGCTTTAAGGGTAATTCCCTCTTCTGCATAAATGAGATTTTCTAACGGAGTCATAAATTCTTTTACAAGCTTTGTTCTGTCATCACGGCTGGGACGGTAATCTCTGCCCGTAACAATACCCACAAGCTTGCCGTTAGCAGTTCCGTCCTCGGTGACTGCCACAGTGGAATGACCGGTCTTTTGCTTTAATGCAATTATATCTGCCAAGGTAGCGTCGGGACGAATATTACTTTCGCTTCTGACAAAGCCGGCCTTGTAGGTTTTAACACGTCTTACCATTTCAGCCTGATTTTCAACAGTCTGAGAACCGTATATAAAGGAAATGCCGCCCTCTCGCGCCAGGGCAATTGCCATCTTATCGTCAGATACAGACTGCATTATTGCCGAAACAAGGGGTATATTTAAGTTAATGGCAGATTCTTCGCCCCGCTTAAATTTAACAAGGGGCGTCCTGAGACTTACATTCGCCGGAATACATTCCGAAGAAGAATAGCCCGGTACGAGAAGATACTCATTGAAGGTTCTTGAGGGTTCTTTGAAATAATACGCCATACTTTGAACATTCCTTTCATTACTACTTTCAACTTAAAATTTTATTATTATAATATAATATAATTTTTTTTACAAAAACGCAAGAGGAAAAATGCTATTTTTTTAAAAAACTCAAAATATGTTATATTACACAAAATCAGGTTGAAAAATTGAAGCAAAAGTGGTATCATATTATAAATATTGTTTTAAAGGAAGTGCCGTAATGAAGATAAAGGGACTTTATACCGATGAGCAGAAGCTCAGCGAGAGTTATTACAGTCGTGCCACCGTTGTTGAGGGCGATTTAAAGCGTTTCAAAAAATTTACCGATAAATGTGCCGCCGCAGGTGAAGATGTTGTTATTTGCTTTTTAGGCGGCTCCATTACTTGGGGCGGTAATGCAAGTGATCCTAACGGGACGAGCTATCCCCCACTTGTTCGTGATTGGCTTAAAAAGCGTTATCCCAATACCCGTTTTCAGTTTTATCAGCAGGGTATTCCCGGTACCGGCTCTGTCATTGCTTCAGAAAGATTAGAGCGTGATATTCTTTGCCACAAGCCGGATTTTGTCGTAATAGAATTTTCCGTTAACGACGGAGACAATCCGCTCGATAAAGAGGCATACGAAAGCGTTATTCGAGCGCTGCTTTCTCACCCTAACGCTCCTGCTGTAATGCATCTTGCCAATGTTCATACCTACGGTGACTCAAGCGAGCGTATGCACGCAGAAATATGTGCTCACTACGGTGTACCTCTTGTATCGCTAAAGCCTGCTTTGGAGGAGGTCGGTCCCGATTGGATGCCTGACACCACCCATCCTAATGATGACGGACATCAGATCCTTGCAAATATGGTCACCATGAAAATAGCTGATGTTGCGGCAAATTCGGGTATGATTTTCGGCAGTATCAGCTTTGATTTGCCCGAACCCATAACGACCGCCGGTTTTGTAGACTGCGTCAGCCGCGATATGAATAAGTTGGACATTGTTTCTCTCGGCGATTGGGAAATTTTAGATAACGGTACCGTGGAATGTCATAAACCCGGCGCGCCCCTTGTGGTTGATGTTCCCTGCTCATATTTTATGATAAAGTACGAGCAGCGCCCCGATTTTGACAGTACAATAAGCATTAAGGTAGACGGAAAGGAAGTCTGCAGCATCTGCAACCGCAGTTTCTTCTATAATATTGTCCGCGAGCTTTGCCTTGAAAAAGTTCCTTCTTCTCATAAAATAGAAATCACCATGACAGAGGGTACCAAATTTAATATCAGTCAGGCTTATCTTGCGAATTTTCCCAAGCAGTGAGAAATTAAATTTAAAAGAAAAAGCTTTCAAAACCACCTACAATTTCTAAAGAAAGGCAGCTTTTGCGTGCGAAAGCAACGGTCATAATCATGAAACGGCTTCTTAGCTTATTACTTTTGTCAGCCCTTTGCCTCACCTTTGTCTCCTGTGATAAGAACAATGAAGAAGTAAGTACCTTGTCAGGCTTTACCTCCTCTGTCAGCGAAATACAGTATCTGGATGCTCAAACCTCAAAGTTTATTAAGTATTTTGATGAGCAGGAATTTGACAATAGGATATACTTTGAATGTACCATTACAACAGGTGATATTGAAACTCAATATATCGGTGCCAAAAACGGCGATTGTATGTATATAAAATATATTAACTCAGAGCAGACCGATATTTTTGTTTGTGACGGTGATAAGTGCTACAGCCTTAATCAGGATGAAAAGACCGCCTCTGTAATAGGCGATATCCCTGTAGCCTATTCCTCACTTATATCTGCTTTTTCAAAAGAACAGCTGGATCGTTTTTATGAAACAGGCAGTGAGACTCTCGATTCTAAGGAATATACTTACGAAATCTTTAACACAGACGGCGGCTTCGTAAAATATTATATTAACTCAAATGGTGCACCCATATATCTTTACAATTGGTATACAGGAACCACCGATAATTCTATTTCAAAGGTTGCGTTTTCTGTTATGAACAACGAGCCTGACGCCGCGCTTTTCACTCTTCCCGAAGAATATAAAGTAGTGTAAAACCAATAATGTTTTTATGAAAGGATTTGTAAAAATGAAAAAAATATTGTGCATTGCCCTTGTCGCAGCAGTTGCGGTTCTCTCCTCTTGCTCGAATAACACCGATAATACCTCCTCCGCTGAGGTAAGTAATGTTTCCTCTAATACAGTCTCTTTTTTGAATAAAGACGACTCTGTGGCACTAAAATTCTTTGTAGA
The DNA here is from genome assembly GCA_964426175.1 of uncultured Eubacteriales bacterium. GTDB lineage: Bacteria > Bacillota > Clostridia > Oscillospirales > CAJFTT01 > CAYRPK01. The sequence continues at coordinate 3,193 of CAYRPK010000020.1, forward strand.
AAAAGAGCTAACCGACGGTAATGTCTGTCAAATGAAGGTTACCCGCAGTGAGGAGTCCGGCACTTATTTCGTTTGTCTAAAGGAAAAGCGTTTTAATGTTTCTATAACAGAGAACGGAACAGATGTTCAGTATTTATATGACGACAGCGCTATCTACCGTATTGTCCCTGAAAGTAAAATAGCTACCGTTATCGACGGCACCGAGCCATATGCCGTAACCCTTGCAAAATTCTGTCAGCAGTTGGATGCAGCTTGCTTTGTGGAAACGGGAAACACCGAGATTAACGCTGTAACCTATAAGTCGGAAACCTTTGTAACAAGCGAACAGTCGTTAGATACCCTTACCTTCTGTTTAAATGAGGATAATTCCGTTGCGTTTATCAAGTTTGATTCTGCTTCCAATGACCAATACAACGTCCTTATTGAAATCGTAGGCTTCTCTGAGGCTTCAGAGTCTGTGCTTTTTGATCTGCCTGAGGATTATACGGTTGCGTCATGATGATTAAGAAATTTTTGATTTTATCTGTGGTTATGGCAGCCCTACTGTGCACCTCCTGCGGAGGTGGTGATGCAGTTTCGCAGACCACATCCGAAAAAACTCCCGAAAGCAGTGCGGTTGCCTCTTATTCTGCCGCTTTGGGCACCACGATTATGGGTCACAGGGTCGTGGTTCAGGTCCCCATTGACGACCAAACTAAAATCCAGACTTATCTCGTATTTGAAAAAGAAGATGATACCTGCGTTTTATACAGATATCATTTTTATCCCAACGATACTCTTTATCAGAAGGATAAGTCAGCATATTCACAGGAAACTGACGATACTTTAATTGATGCCGACGACTCTGCACTTATGCTTAAGGTTAAAAGTGTGTCACCTTATGAGAGCCTTGAGGGAGCATATGCGGCATATTATAATGTTGATGGATTTAACATAATTTGATGAGGATTTAATTTGTTATGAGATTTAACTTTCGTACAGCCGCCGTCGCGGCGACGGCTGTCTTATTCTGCTTTTTTACTGCGCCCGTTTGTCTTGCCGCGCCTTCTGATACGGTACAAAATGCCGATGTTGCGCTTGAGGCTCCGCAGGATCTGATTTGGTATGCAAGCCGCCCTGTAGGACATACTGCAGTATATTTAGGTACATACGTTCCCGATACCGTAACGGGCTTTGACAGAGACGGGTACGATATTGCCATTCAGTATGACTGGTCCATCGGCAGTGACAGCGATTGGCATTACACCGCAGCTTGGGACGATTATGAAAAGAGTCCTATGTTTGACAAGGTCGGAGAGGACGAAATGCTAATCAGCGAGGCATTTTGGCTTTTGTATGATGAAACCTACGAGATTTTCAGTTCAGTTGCTCAAACGGAAGAGGACAGTGACGGTAACGAGCTTCGCTTTATAGATTTCGCTGAAAATACTGTATACATGCGAGCAAGATATATTGCGACTCCCGACGAAAACGGTGAAGCTGTTATTTCCGATTGGTCGGATGCTGCCTCTATTGTTGATCAAACTAATGCTGAACAAAGTCTTCCCGATGTTAATGCACCGATTTTATCCGATTTTTGCATTAATGAGCGCGAGGTTTCCTTCTGTATTACATCCGATGACTCTTTCCGCCGCGCCGTATTACTCCTTAAGCTTATGTACGGTGAGGATTATATGATGCAGTGTGAGTTCATTTCAAGTTCTGCCGAAATTTCTGCCAAGCTCCCCTATGCAGAAGGTATAAATATAATTTCTCTGCCGCAGGATGTTACTATTACTAACGAGGGTATAATGACACTGAGTGTGGAGATCTATCACGAGGTGGAGGAAACGGGCATAACTGCTCTTGATAATATTCCTGTACCCACGGCAATTTCCTATGGCAGTGAAGTTCAAAGCACCTCTGTTTCGTCTGCGATAACTTCGGAAACTTCTTCCGACCAAGGAACTCCCGTAGGACTCAGCAATACCCAAATAGGTGCGATTTTAGTAGGTATAGTAGTGCTTGCCATCGTTTTAGCTATACTGCTTGCATCTGCCGGTAAAAAGCGTCGCAAGCGTTCGGCTTGGTAAACAATTCTAAAAAGGAGGGGTCGCATGAGAAAAGCTGTCAGAGTTTCTGCCTTTGTGCTTTGTCTTGCCGTAATATCCTTATTTTGCGGTTGCTACGCAGCATACGAGAAGACGTATCTTCAAATTTCGGATATAAACGGCGGCGGCACCCGTCGTATTGACTGTTTTTTCATTGCAGACGGTTTTGTGCACCCCGATTCCCCTGCAGGGGGTACCCATAATAATGACACCTATTTCCCTGAAGGTGTAGACGAAGCCGTTTTATGGCTTGAATCCAAAATTGATAGTGAAATTTTTACTCTTTCTTTGAAGGATACTGACGACGGATTTCACGTTGTTTCAGTAGAGTTTTCTTTTGACTGCTTGGAGGATTACAACAACAAAATCTCAATTCTCAACTCTTACGGCGGAAGCTACTCAGAGGAGATCTCTCCTGCCGTTATGACGGTAGCTGCTGAAGGTAACTCATATATTGCACTTTGGCAAGAGGATGCGTCTGTAGCACACAGAGCGACAGCATGGATGTATAGGGCTCTTATTAATGAGGGTACCGAAGCCGGCGTTTTTAACGGAAACGATGTTAATTATTCGGATGACGCCACACGCGCCGCAGGCAATGCGCAGGACACCCTTGTTCTGTCAGGCGATACCGTTTATTCAGTAACCTTGGGTGATACCACCTCGATTTTTAATGTACAGGAAAAGGTTTTTGCCACAGGTAAATTTGCCAATGACGGAAGTTACACAGGTGTTCTATCGCAAGAGCTGCCTGAGAATATCTCCTCTTCTGCCGATAGAACTGCTTCACCCGTTACAGATGATAAAATGGACAGTAAGACTGTTTTTTGGATAGTCTTGATTTCGGTTATACTTATCCTGATGTTTGGCGGCTTTATCGCGCTTTTTGTCGGAGTTCGCCGCAGTAAAATGAAGTAAACGCATTTCAGAGTTAACGAAAGGGATGGTCACGGCTGTGGAGGTTTTTAGGCTTGATTATCTTAATGAAAGTTATATCAAAAAAATCGTCGATATCGAAAAAATGTGTTTTTCCTGCCCCAATTCAGAAAAGCTTATAGCCAGTGACATAGCTAATGAAAACGCCGATGTTTTTGTTGCTGTAGACGAGGGCGGCACTCTTTGCGGATATGTAGGTTTGCACTTTGTTTTGGACGAGGGATACATGGATAATCTTGCTGTGGATAAGGATTATCGAAGACGCGGTGTTGCCTCTGCTTTACTTAACGCTTTGAATGATTTTGCCAAAGAAAAAGAGCTTTCTTTTATCACCCTTGAAGTAAGAGAATCCAATCTTTCCGCTCAGGCTCTTTATGACAAAAGCGGATACATTCAAGTTGGAAAACGCAAAAGATTTTATTGTAATCCTACCGAAGATGCAATTTTAATGACGAAATATTACAAAAGAACCAAGCTTTAAAGCTTGGTTCTTTTGTGTTAGTTCTTATTCTCAAGTGCGGTTATTTTATCAATACGGTTTTGATGCCTGCCACCTTCGTAATCGGTAGTGAGAAATATCTGCAATAATTCTGTTGCAAGTCCTATACCCGTTGTTCTTGCGCCGAAGCATGCAACATTTGTATCATTGTGAAGACGGGTATATTTTGCGCCAAAGCTATCGTTTAACAGTGCTGCGCGGATACCCTTGACCTTATTTGCCGCAATTGACATGCCTATGCCCGTTCCGCAAATAAGTATTCCCCTTTCACATTCTCCCGATGTAACGCGAGCGCATACAGCTTCCGCGATGTCGGGATAATCACAGGAGTCTGCGGTATATGTACCGCAATCTACGGTATCAATACCCATTCCCTCCATAGCTTTAATAAATTCTGCTTTCATTTCGAGTGCAGCATGGTCACAGCCAATTGCAATTTTCATTGTTTTCAATTCCTTTCGGTATTTTGTTTCTTTTTAAGCTCTCTTTCAGCTTGGGGTAATCTTAAATATTCGGGCAAAAGCATTTGAGGCGACACAGGAGTTTTTTCTCGCGCCAAAATCGCCACTCCTTTTGCTCTTTGATAGACTTCATCACCCTCGGGCAAAACGAAATTGCCATCAAATGTTTCTGCAAACTTTCGTGCGCCGTCACCTACAAGTAAAACGGGTTTTCCGTCAGAGGTGATTTCTGCTGCGATTTCCTCTCCCGAAAGTGCCCTGTCCTCCGTAAGGCGTGTTCTGCCCTCGGTACAATCAAAAACAGCATTATAATACTGACCGAGCCGCGCATCCATCAGGGCACAAACCTTACTGCCACATCCCGTATGTAAAACCGCCATAGCTTCAAGGGTGGAAACACCTACTGTTTCTTTCCCAGTCCCAAAAGCCAAGCCTTTAACTGTTGCAATTCCTATTCTTATACCCGTAAAAGAGCCGGGACCCGCCGCCACTGCGAAAAGATCTATTTCGGTTGGCTTAATTCCTTCTTTTTTCAGCAGCTTTTCCACAAGGGGCATAAGGGTAGTGCTGTGCGTTAATCCGCTGTTTATAAATTCCTCTGTTATTCTGCCGTTAATATCGAGTGCCACCGACGCTGTAATTGCGGAGGATTCAAGAGCAAGTGTTATCATTATGCATTTTCACCAACTTCGATTTTAATGCGACGGCCATTTTCCCCGTCACGCGAAAAATAAAGGCGATAGCAATTTTCCGGTAGGGCATTTTCTATATTTTCACTCCACTCGATAATCTTAACTCCGTCCGTATAATCATAAAATCCCGTAGTTAAAAGGTCCTCCCAAGAGGTTATCCTATACATATCGAAGTGATAAATAGGCATATTCCCCGAATATTCATTAACTATGGCAAAGGTGGGACTTGATACGGCATCACTGCTTCCCAAGCCCTTGGTCAGCCCACGAGTAAATACGGTTTTGCCCATTCCCATATCGCCGAACATAGCGACTGTATCACCGTTTTTTAAATACCTTGCAAAAATTTCTCCTGCCTTTTGAGTCGCTTTTGGAGAAGCGGATATCATCTCAAACATATTGTCCTCCAAAGAAAATAAGCTGTATCAAAGGTCTTGCCCTTGATACAGCTCTTTTAAGTGTATCAGAATATGGGTCCCCAGCCGCTTTCATCTTCACCGGGGCCGATTACAATTGAATATACACTGCTCGTTCCCGCCGAGGATGTAGGCTTACTTGAAGGTGTTTCCGAAGAGGTCTGTTCGGATGAGGTCTGTTGAGAAGAGGTTTGACTACTTGCAGGAACAGATGTAGGCTGTCCGAAAACGATATCCCCCTCAGGTGCAATAACATAAGTAGCAAGGAAGTGACGGCGAATTCTCATAAAGTCAGTCGAATTAACAACACCGTCATTGTTAACATCTGCCGCCTTAAATGCAACATCTGTAAGCTCGTATGCGCCGAGATATGCACGTCTTACTCTCATAAAGTCGGTTGAATTTATTGCGCTGTCGCCGTCAACATCGCCCATTACAACAGCTGTATACTCGCGACCGTCTTTTACAATGATATCTCCGGTAGCAACAAGGCTGTCTGATGCAAGTGCCTGTCCGTCACGCATAACGGTAAGTCCATCAAGCTGTGAAACGGTAGTATCAGGAGCTATATCAGTGGCATAAAGCACCTGTTCGTTACCTGAAACATGAGCTGCAACAGGAATTGCTAAAAGCGCAAACACTAAAATTGCTGCAAGTATATTCTTTTTCATGAAAATTATCGTCCTTTCTCGAATTTTAAGGTCTATATTTTATATATTGACTCTATTATAGTCTACACCGACAATTTTGTCAAGGTAAAAGCAAAAGATGTTACATATCAATAAAAATAATATCCGTTCTTTGTGTGCGTTTTCTAATTTCAGCATTATTGGCCGTTTTTAGTATGTATTTACACTTACCGTCAAATATGACCGAAACACGCTTTTTGTAACCGGTATTCTGACTTGTCTTACTGTCTAATTCTTCTATTGCAAGGCTTGCTTTATATTTATTTGCTATCTCGGTTACCGTCATAAGTCCTATTCCGCTTCCGCCGTCATCCTTATGAGTCGTAATTCGTTTTTGACCCATAGATAAAAGCACATCACCGTCAAACGGTTCACCGCTGTCAAAAACGCTCAGCATAAAGTGTCCTGAAACTCCTCCCATAGATACTATGACCTTTTTAGGTGAATTTCCGTGCCTTGCGGCTATTAATGCATTCTCTGCCAAATCTGCAAGAAGTGTATTTAAATCATTTTCCGAAATGCTGTCTGACATTCCGCTAAGCTCACTCAAAATCGCCACATCAAAGGCGATATTCTCAGTAGCTGCTTTACTATCCATATAGCTTAAAACAGCATCAATACTGCCGTGTCCCGTTTGTAAAAGTTTGCGTCCCTTACTGCTGTATTCTTTTACCACACCTGCGCGGTCACCTGCTATCTCGTCTAATCTTTGAAGAAGCTCTTGTCCCCGCAGCTTTAATTCTTCTTTTGAAAGCTGATCGGATGCCAATATCAGCTCTTGTACTGACAGCACAAGCGATGGTATAAGCTTATTATCCTTATGAATAAGCGTGGACAGCATTTGATTGTCTTTTTCAAGCTCTGCATTTTTAGCGGTCTTTTCTTTAAGGTCCTCTTCCAGCACCTTTCGTTCAGCATTCTTGAGCATTTCTATATAAGTTTTAGTTATTCTGCTGCGCCACCAAATCAGAATAAATACACTGCATATAAAGAGTACCAGCACAGGGATGAAGTGAAAATAATTATTATTTAACCTGCCGTTTATAATAGTCATACAAATAAGAATTACAGCACCGACAATCGAACTGATGAGCCTTGCATTCAAATTGCGCAAAAACGGCATTCCTTTTCTGAGACGTTTTATTTTAAACAGAAGATACATTAAGAGACAGGTTATCAGTGCACCAATCAACTGAAAGTAAAAAGTCTCCGCTTTATCAGAGTCTAAAAACGGACTGCATGCAGTTGCTATAAGCATTGAAGTAATAAGATGAAGTCCGTATGTAATACCAAGGGACATGAGCACTGTAGCAAAGGAAAGTCCCGCTTCGGTGTGAGTGACTGCCATAAACATAAAAAAGATACCCATCGCAAGAACTGTTGCTATAGCCGAGCGGAAATAGATTTCACTAAGGCAGATGGGAATCATCATAAAGACCGCAAAGATAATATAGAAAAGCTTTTGTAATCCCGTGGGCATCTTTAAATTCAAAAGCTTATATGAGCAGTAGATTATGCATAGTATCCTAGGAATAAATGTACAGAAAATACGTAGTAAATCCATTATACTCAAACTCCCTTTTCATAAGATAAAATCTAACAATAATAACCGAATAATCACCTCTGCAAACTAATCCAATAATGCCCAAAAAAGGGATATCCTTACAGCATAGAAAACAGTTGTAAGGGAGGTTTACCGACATGCAGAATTGGTGGGATTGGTTTTTAGGCCTTTTTGGTTAATTTATAACAGAGTGGGGCTGTCGTAAAGGACATGCCCCCTTTGTTATGTAATATAAGGTCTGCATACCGCAGCCGTATTTTTTCTATTAAAACTCGTTTTTCAGCTTTGTTGCATAATAAAATATAAATTCATTAAGCGTAGGGACTCCGCGATCTGAACTTATGCGAGCGGTATAATACTCGGCAAGTTCATCTATATCTGCGGTGTGCCACGCTTTATTTATTGCATTCTGCATTGCTCTCTCAACGCTTGAATCAGTCTTACCGTACTTTTGAGCAATGTGTGCGCTGATATTCTTTTGCGGTTCTGACATGATCATCAATATAGCATCTGTAAGGTATTTATAGCCCACCGCTTTGGGACTGATACCTACCCTGTCAAGCTCCAGCGAAACTCGCTTTATCATACGCTTATTCTTTATATCCGGAGATTCAATATCTGCCGACTTCTTCTTGTTATTATCATTGCACTGCGGCATGCCTTGAATGGCTTGCTTCATCATTCTTAAAAAATCCACCGCCGCCTTGGGTGAATAATCCTGCTGATGCTTTGACATTATAAAATCCGCACCCTGTCTGCGTACCGCATCGTATGTGACAACACTTGAATTATTAGTGGTAATAAGTATGTACGGACGCTTTGGTAAATCTGCAGCATTCAATTTTGAAAGAAACATAAGGCCGTTGCCGCTTCCAAAATGAAGCTCAAGGTCAAGAATTATTGCGTCAGGCAAAAAATGCTGTGTCAGTTCAAACGCCTTAGCAGAATCACCTGTCACACCTACAAGCACCGTATCTTCAAGAGTATCAATATATTTTTGTGTTTCATTGCATATGTTTTCTTCGTCTTCTATTAAAACAATTGACAGTTCCTTATCCATATTTTAAAACGCACCTTTCTCACTACTACATTCAAAGATGTATCTGTTTTTAATATAATACCACGAAAAACAATGAAAAGCAACATAAACAAATATCTTAAACCAATAAAAACTAATATAACTTGTGCCTTTATGGTGGTAAAATGTTACCGAAACGTTGAGATACTGTTTCATTAACATACCTGTTTCAATTTCCTGATAATGCAAGCGGCGCTACTATTAAACCGTAGCGCCGCTTGCTCTGTTTTCTTTTCTATTATACTGAAGCTTCAATTTTTCATATGCCTGAGAAATATTTAATATGTGGTCACCGATTCTTTCAAAGTCGGTCAAAAGCTCAGAATAAAGCACACATGCTTGCTCATTACATTCGCCTGGACTCATGCGTTCAAGATACCCTATGACGCAGAATTATAAAGCTTTGCATAAAATCCGTTCTTTTTAAGCAGCTCTTGATGGCTTCCCTGCTCGACAATATGTCCCTCATTCATGACTAAAATGACATCGGCGTCACGGATAGTCGAAAGCCTATGTGCAACAACAAAGCTTGTTCTACCCTTCATCATA
>CAYRPK010000021.1:0-12123 GCA_964426175.1 uncultured Eubacteriales bacterium
TTTGCATATTGTGAAAACCTAACAAGTGTTACTATACCTGACAGTGTAACAAGCATAGGTAACGAAGCGTTTGCAACTTGTATAAGTCTCAGCAGTATTACAATACCCGAAAGCGTAAAAGAAATCGGTGAGCTTGCTTTTGGGTACTATGATAAAAATTATTTTGAAGAAACACCTTATAATATAGAACCCGCGCAATCAGCTAATTCATACGGTTATATTGCAGGTCATAACATTGCTTATGATTGGTATTTTCCGGATTTTGTAAAAATCCCCAACTTTACAATCACTGGCTATGCAGGTACTGTAGCGGAAAAATATGCAAACTACAACGAAATTTCATTTATTGCACTTCCATATGAGGATATAATTGATTTTGACGAATTAACCGCCATAGTAACAAATGTAACTGCAGGGATATCTGCTAGCAACTTTGATACACCTATTAAAGACAAAGACGGCAATACCTTGGCTTCCGATGCACTTATCGGTACGGGCTGCACCATTACAAAGGATGGTACGGAATATACCATTATCGTTTCGGGTGACTCATCAGGTGACGGTAAGGTCAATTCAACAGACTTCATGCAGGTAAGACGTCAGTATCTTGGTCTTTTCAGCATGAATACTGCTCAATCCCTCGCCGCTGATGTAACGGGTGACGATAACATCAATTCCACCGACTTCACACGTATCCGCAGACATTTCTTAGGCTTATACGATCTTTACGCGTGATATTTAGATATATGTTTCAAATGCGAATGTATTGATATTGACAGATATTATTAGCAATGTTAGAATATCACTAAAGAATTTGAAAGGAAGTAAAATCATGAAAGCAATCAAAAGACTGCTGTCAGCCGTGCTTGCACTTACGCTGATAGGTACAAGTCTTGTAAGTGGGCTCGCCCTGCCCGTTTCGGCGGTAACCTACGAGGAAGATTTCACCCTCGTACTTGGTGCAGATAAAACCGAAAGTCTTGCGGTCGGTGATGTTATCAATGTAACTATCACTCCCGATGATATCAAGACTGAAGCAGGTATCTGTTCCTACGAGGCAACTGCAATCACTTTTGATCCTGCAGTTCTTTCCTTTGATGCTAAATCCGTAACCTGCGCAAGTCAAGATTTTGATGCATCTGCAAGCGAAGTAGAAAGCGGTCTCATTAAGCTTATGGTTACCGATAAGACTATAATGGGTTCTACTCTTCACGACGGTGAGGGTTATGTAACACTTTCATTTACTGTCATCGGCAAAGCAGAAGAAACTGTAATTTCTATCGCAGGTGGCGACATCATCGGTACCGATGCTTTAACCCTTGACGGACTTAAGGGTGCCCCCAGTGAAGACCTTACTCTCTATTTTGAAGAAGAACCTGTCGAGCCTAACGTGCCTGATGTTCCTGATGAACCCGATGTTCCTGATGAACCTGATACTCCTGCTGAGCCTGACATTCCTGCTGAGTCTGATACTCCTGCTGAGTCTGATGTGCCTGACGCTCCTGCCGAACCCGAGATAACCGAGCCTGTCGACGGAGATTTCACCCTCGTACTCGGTGCAGATAAGACCGAAGGTATTGCAGTCGGCGAGGTTATCAATGTAACCATTACTCCCGATGCAATCAAGCCGGAAGGCGGTATCTGTTCTTATGATGCTACCTCTATCACTTTTGACCCTGCTATTCTTAGGTTTGATGTCAAGTCCGTAACCTGCGCAAGCGAAGATTTTGATGCATCTGCAAGCGAAGTAGAAAGCGGTCTCATTAAGCTTATGGTTACCGATAAGACTATAATGGGTTCTACTCTTCACGACGGTGAGGGTTATGTAACACTTTCATTTACTGTCATCGGCAAAGCAGAAGAAACCGTAATTTCAATGGCGGACAGCATGGTTTCGGGTACCGACGCTGTAACACTTGGCGGTCTTAAGGGTGTTCCCAGTGCAGATCTCGTTCTTTCCATTAATGCACATGAACATGTCTATTCAGAAGCAGTAACCGAACCTACTTGTACCGAGCAGGGCTATACCACATATACCTGCGAATGCGGCGAAAGCTATGTGGATGATTATACTGACGCAACGGGTCACATCTACGGTGAATGGTATGTAGCAGTTGCTCCTACTTGTACTGAAGCAGGCACCGAGCAGAGAGATTGCGAAAACTGCGACGTTTTTGAAACCCGTGACGCAGACGCAACGGGACACAGCATTGTAAAGGGTATCTGCGAAAACTGCGATTATATTGATGATGATACCTTTATCTTCGTCAAGGAAGATAAGACTGCTACAGAAGCAAAGGCAGGATTGACTGCCGGTGAATGTGCGCTTGAAATCAAGGACAAAGACGGCAATGTATTATCCGGCGATGCTCTTGTCGGAACGGGTTGCACTGTTACGATCAAAGACACCACCTATGTAGTCGTTATTATGGGCGATGTTTCGGGTGACGGACAGATTAATTCTACCGACTTCATGCAAATTCGCCGCCACTTCCTCGGTATTTTTGCGATAGGAGATAAATATCTTCCTGCTGCAGATGTTGCAACTGACGAACAGATCAACTCCACAGACTTTATGAAGATCAGACGTCATTTCTTAGGAACATTTGATTTATATAATTAATAAAAACTGATATTTAAATCTAAAAAGCGAAAACAAGACCAAAAGTTTTGTTTTCGCTTTTTATGTTGATTTCAAACTGAAATTTATGTAATAAAAGCGTCTGTCGGGGTATCATAAATAAGAGTAAACTTAAGGAAGTGTTGCGGTATTAAGGAAAAGGTTATCGAGTTAATTTCGGCAAGCAAGATTTACACCTGCGGCAAGGAAAAAATATTTGCGCTTGATGATGTCAGTTTTACTGCCTACAGCGGTGAGTTTATTGCAATAGTAGGACAATCAGGTTCAGGAAAATCCACGATGCTCAGTATTTTAGGCTGTCTTGACACACCGACAGAGGGAGAATTGCGGCTTTTCGGAAAGGATGTCAAAAAATACAGTGAGAGCAAAATGTGTCAGCTTCGCAATAAGAATATCGGGTTTATTTTTCAAAGCTTTAATCTGATACCTACCTTGACAGCGCGTGAAAATGTGGAATTGCCGCTTCTTTACCGAGGATTAAACGCAAAGGAACGCAGAGAGCTTGCAGAAGAGGCGCTCAAAAAAGTGGGACTTGTTTCCCGAGCAGAGCACCGACCCTTTGAGCTTTCGGGAGGTCAGCAACAGAGAGTTGCAGTAGCGCGTGCCGCGGCGGCAAATCCGCCCCTTATTCTTGCCGACGAACCTACGGGTAATTTGGATTCCTCGTCAAAGCAGGAGGTAATGCATCTGTTATATGAGCTTAATTCCAAGGGCAATACGGTGGTACTTATTACCCACGATAATGAAATTGCCGAAAATGCACCAAAGGTGGTTAGAATAAAAGATGGAAAAATTGTTTGAAAAGATAAGTGATATGTGATAATATATTTTGGTGAGGTGACTAGATTTGAGTAGTATTGCAAAAAAATTAGCAGAAGAAATTTTGCGCCGTGGCGAAAAAATCATTATTATAGACGGTATGAGCTCGGCAGGTAAGACTACCCTTGCGGCGGAGCTTTCTGAAATTCTTGATTGTGATGTTATACATATCGACGATTTCTTTTTGCCCAAGGCTCGCCAAACCTCTTTTATTGCAGGAAACATCGACAGTCAAAGATTTAAGCTTCAAATAACAAATCATTTGGGCGACGAGCTTTATTACGAAAGGTACGATTGCAAAAGCGGTACATACTCAAATGCCGTTAAAATACGCGGCGGCAGAGTGATTATAGAGGGAGCCTACGCCTGTCATGAGTCTTTGGGATTAAAGGGCGGCTTGAGGATATTTCTCGAAATCGACAGAGAAGAACAGCGTCGGAGAATACTTTCGCGCGAAAATGAACCGTCACGTTTTTTTGATATATGGATACCAAAAGAAGAGGAATATTTCAGCAGTTGCAGGATTAAACACAACTGTGACATAAAATTATATAAAAATGAGTGGAAATAATATTATAAATGTGATATGATAAACTAATAAAAATAAAGGGGCTGATAACTCTGAACGGAGCAAAACATATTTCTTTAGGTAACGGCATAGGACTTCATACCGTTAAAACCGACAAATTTAAAAGTAACAGTCTGACTGTTTATTTAATTTCACCCTTAACGCGAGAAAATGCAGCGGTGGGTGCTCTTTTACCCAGAGTTCTTTGCCGCAGAAATGCGGCATATCCTGATGTAAAATCCTTGCGCGGCCATCTTTGCGACCTTTACGGTGCCGATATTTCTGGCGGATGTGAAAAACGCGGAGAAATGCAGATCATCTCCTTGGGTGTGCGTTCTGTTTCTCCTATGTATCTTCCCGAAGATGTGACAGGAGAATGTGTTTCGCTTCTTGCTGAGACTCTTTTCCGTCCTGTTTTGGAGGATGGAGTTTTCTCAAAGGTTGATGTGGAGATAGAGAAAAAAAACCTTATAGATATTATAAACAGTGAAATCAATGATAAGGTCTATTATGCCTATAGCCGTATGATAGAGGAAATGTGTAAGGACGAGGCTTTCGGTACAAGCAAAAACGGAACTGTCTCTGCCACAGAAAGAATTACCCCTGCACAATTAACCGAATATTGGGAAAAGCTTATTTCTACCGCAAGAATTGAGATTTTTTCGGTGGGTGCCGATAATGACGAAGAAATACTGATTTCTGCATGGGAAAACGCATTTGCAGGTATCGAGCGCAAGCCTGAGGATTTTTCTTCGGCTGAAATTATACTGAAAACAGGCGAGGTTAAGAAAATAGACGAGCATATGCCGGTTGAACAAGCAAAGCTGGTCATGGGCTTTAGAACGGGTGTTGCCGCACCGCATGAGGATACCTCCGCAATAATGCTTGCAAATGAGATTTTCGGCGGAAGTGTTAATTCAAAGCTTTTTACCAATGTAAGAGAAAAACTGCATCTTTGCTATTATTGCTCGTCGGGAATAGAGAAATATAAAGGTATTATGTTTATCAGAAGCGGTATAGAGGCGCATAATAAGGAAAAGGCAATTGCCGAAATTTTAGCTCAGCTTGAAGCAGTAAAGAAAGGCGATTTTACCGAGGAAGAGATCACAGCGGCAAAATTAAGCCTTTCTGATGAATACAGAAGCATTGACGATTCGCTTTACGGCATTGAAAGCTACTATCTCGGTCAGCTTTTGGCAAAGGCGGATAAAACACCTGACCAAATGGCAAAGAGAATTAAAGAGATTACAAAAGAAGAAATTGTAAGCGCATTCAAAAATGTTACCCTTGATACTGTTTACTGCTTAGAGAGTGAGGCGGAGAACTAATGACCTTTACCGAGATTAAAAATGAAAAGCTTAAGGAAGCCTATTTTATAGGAACTCACCAAAGCGGACTTAAAATAATACTTATACCCAAGAAGGGTATTTCAACCTATAAGGCTATTTTCGGAACCAAATGCGGCTCGATCGACGATAACTTTAAGATTGAAGGCGAAACAGACTATACAGAGGTTCCCGACGGCATTGCTCATTTTTTAGAGCATAAGCTTTTTGAAAGTGAAGAGCTCGGCGCCTTTGAACGTTATGCAAAGACGGGCGCATCGGCAAATGCTGGAACCGGCTTTGATAAGACCTGCTATTATTTCAACTGCACCGATAATTTTTATCCCTCACTTGAAATTCTTTTGGATTTTGTTCAAAGTCCCTATTTTACCAAAGAAACCGTAGATAAAGAGCAGGGAATAATCGGTCAGGAAATAAAAATGTACGATGATGACCCCGAATGGAGAGTATTTTTTAATCTGCTTCTTGCTATGTACGAGGTAAATCCCGTCAGAAAAGATATAGCAGGAACTGTGGAAAGCATTTCTCATATAACGGCGGAGCTTTTATATCGCTGTTACAATGCGTTTTATAACCCTGCTAACATGGTACTTGCGGTTATCGGTGACTTTGATTTAACTGAAACGGCAGAGTTTATTGACAAAAGGATAAAAGCTGTAGAGCCAAAGAAGATATCCTCACGACCCTTTAATGAGCCTGAGGGTGTCTGCCAAAAATATATCGAGCAAAGATTACCTGTTTCACAACCGATTTTTGATTTAGGATACAAGGAAAATTGTCCCAAAACAGGAAGAGAAGCGGTAAAAAATACGGTATTGACTAATATTATACTTGAAATGTACTTCGGTGCGGCGAGCGATTTTTACTGCAAGCTTTATGATGAGGGATTAATAAACAGTTCTTTCCGTGCTGAATATTCAACAGGCAGAGGCTTTGCTTTTACAGAGTTTGCAGGAGAAAGCAATGATCCTGAAAAAGTCGTAACTCTCATACAAAAAGAGCTTGAAACAGCAAAAAAAGATGGGCTTGACGAACAACTCTTTAACCGTGCAAAGAAACGCCTTTACGGCAAGGCAGTCAGCGGTTTTGATTCTGCCAATACAGTGGCTTGGAAAGCTATTTACGGTGAGCTGTTGAATGAGGGCGATATGTTTACCGAAATCGAAGAGCTGGAAAAAGCCGATTTAAACGATGTCCAAAACAGGCTTAAGGAATACTTTAACTGCGATAATTCAGCATTATCAGTAGTTATGCCGTAATATAAAGAGAAAGGAATATTGATTTATGAATATTATTTCATTCCCCGGACTTGGTATACAGTTTGAAATTAATCCTGTTGCCTTTTCGATAGGTGGTATAGAGGTTTATTGGTACGGACTTATTATAGTTTTCGGCATCCTTTTGACGCCTATTTTTGCAAAGTTCAGACTTAAATATGTTGGACTTAACATGGATGATGTATTTGACCTGCTTATTTTCTGCCTTCCTGCAGCACTTATTGGCTGCAGAGTTTACTATTGTCTTTTCTATAATTTTGATTATTATATCAATAATCCACTTAAAATAATAACGGGAATTACCGACGGCGGATTGGCATTTTACGGCGGACTTATTGCAGCAATATTGGTAGGCTTTATTGTAATGAAGGTTAAGAAAAAGCACTTTTTTGATGCTACAGACCTTGCGATGCCTATGTTTTTGCTGGCACAGGGTATAGGCAGATGGGGTAACTTCTGCAACGGTGAGGCATACGGCAGTCAAACTGACCTGCCTTGGAGAATGATTGTAGATGGCATACATAATTCTACCAACGGTGTGGGAGTTCATCCTTGCTTTTTCTACGAATCCATATCTTGCCTTATCGGCTTTGCCGTTCTCTATTTTCTTATCTTCCCCCACCGCAAATTCAGAGGTGAGCTTACCGCCTGCTATATGATATGGTACGGAACCGAGCGCTTCTTTGTTGAAGGATTGCGCGCAGACAGTCTGTATTTAGGCGCGAGCAGTCTGAGAATTTCACAGGCAGTCTCTCTTGTTTTGGTTATCATAGGAATTATTTGGCTTGTGATAGGCCTTATCAGAAGCAAAAAGCATCCGTTAGTTGTCGATACGGCAGAAATAGAAGCATCGTCGGATGATGATGAATATCAGCCTATAATAGACGGATTAACTGAATCAGAAAGTTCTGATGAACTCGACGAATTAGGCGAGCTTGAAAAATTAAGTGAGCTTGAGGATGCAGAGGGGCTTGCCGAGCTTGAAAAACTCGAATCAGAATTAACTGAACCTGATGAGGAAGTAAATACAGAAGAATAAAGAATACACATTTTGACTGTTTCAAAATAACCCGCTGTTACACCCAAAGCAAAGGGCATAGCAGCGGGCTGTTTTGAGGATCTCTGTCTAACGATATATTGATTTGCAGTGAATTTTGTGTAAAAAGTGCTAAAAATAACAGCTTTTTCGTCCAACGATATATTTAAATCAACCCATAGGCAACATGAATAGAAAAGTAGTTGCAAGTCTGTTGATTATGCCCAAAATAATTAAGGAAACGTAAACTGAGAGTAAAGACGATTGACTTTCTAATAAAAATTTGATTAAATAATAGTGTGAAATGCGGCGCGGAGTGCGTCGCAAAAAAATATATTTTTTAGGAGGAATTTTGATGCGTACACTAAAGCATAGAATAGGTGCACTTGTTGCCGCTGTGATGCTTGCGTTGTCCGTTATCTGCATGGTCGGATGTAGAGGCAATGATGTAATATCTACTGAGCCTATTACGTTGCCCTTGCAGAACAAATATGAGCTTTCATGGTGGGTATCTTGGGAAAACACCTATTGTCCCGATTATGAAACCCTGGCAGATCACCCCTTCTTTGTTCGCATGCAGGAAGATACTAATATCGAAGTCTCCTTTACACACCCTGTAGCAACTACCGGTAACGCTATCGGTGATTACAGAAGTGAATGGGTAACCAAGATAGCATCCGACGATATGGAGGATATGGTATCTCACTTTTGGTTTGTTCCTGACCTTGATGCAGGTCTTTCAATAGATGCATTTGAGGAGCAGGGCGTTTACTACATGCTCAACGACTATGTTGATGTTCAGATGCCTAACTTTAAGGCAATTATGGAAAGCAGTGCACTTATTCAAAAGTGTCTGTATACCACAGCCGGTAACATTATGTATATCCCCAGCATTACCGGTTATGAAGACAACGATAAGGCACCTGTTACTTCGGGTATCGTAATCCGTAAGGACTTACTTGACGAAGCACAGCTTGAAGTTCCTACCCTTGTCAGCGATTGGAAGGGCGTTCTTCAGACACTTAAGACTTCGCTTAATATAGCTACCCCCTTCGCATTCGGCGATATGGCTCTTGCTCCCACCATTACCGGTGACGCATTCGTAACGGCATACGGTCAGGCATATGAGCTTTATCTTGATGAGGATGGTAATGTTGCGTACGGCGCCACTCAGGAAGGCACCTATGAGTATGTAAAGCTTTTCCGTGAATTCTTTGAGCTTGGTCTTGCAGGCAAATTCGACAATGTAAACTCCGAGCTTAAGGCAAGCAATGATATCGCTGCATGGGGCGGTAGCACAGACGATATCGCAAATCTTAAGACTGTGGCGGCAGACCCCAATTATGAGCTTGTTGCTGCTCCCTACCCTGTACTTAACGAGGGAGATAAGATTGATATCCGTGCAAACTATATGCCTATCGGTAATAAGGAAATGGGATGCGTTTGGGTAACTCAGAGCTGCAAACGTCCTGATATTGCATGTAAGTGGCTTGATCAGTTCTTCACGAAGGAATCTTATATGGAAGCTTCCTACGGTGTTGCAGGCGAAGATTATACCGATAACGGCGACGGTACGGTTACCTTTACCGATAAGATCAAGAACACCGAAGGTGGTATCCGTTACGGTATTGAACAGAATGCATATCTCGGTGCACTTTATGCAGATCGTGATGTCATCGTTGATTATGTTTATGATGAAAACGTAAAGGCAGCTATTGAGGTTTGGTCACAGGCAACCAGCGAAAGAAACCTTATCCGTTCCACAAGCCTTATTCTTTCAAATGAAGAGCAGGAAGAGGTTGCGACCCTTTCTAACTTCTGGCTTATTCAGACAGGACGTTTGAGAGACTTTATCACAGGCGCAACCGAGCTCACCGAGTGGGATGACTTTGTTGCATCTATGAATGACGGCGGTCTTGATATCTATGTTCAGATTTATCAGGCAGCATATGAGCGCTACCTTGCTGCATAATTTACAGATAATAAAAAATTGCTTCTCTTTACGAGGAGCAATTTTTTTGTGACATAAACTTGATTTGACATTCTTTTAAGATGTGTTATACTTATTAGGAATAATTTTAAAGGAGAGCCGTGATATGAAAGCCAATAAATTTATAAAAAGAGCGGCGGCACTGCTTTTGGCAGCAGCTTTAATATTCTGTGCTTCCTGCACAAAGCAGGACGGTGACACAGACGACGAAACAGTCAGCAGGGTGTTTGAGTTTTCCTCCATCAACAGCAGAGGAAACACTAACGGAAATATCGCCAACATAGGAATGGGTGTAGCACAGGGAGATAAGATTTTTTTCACTAATCCCTGCGCCGAGTGGTATACATTTACTTTAGAAAACGGTGAAGTAAAAAAAGTTTTTGATGACCTTGATGATATTTTTGTACAAATGAATATGATAGACAGCAACCTTTATTATATAAGCTATTATTATGAAGATATGTGCTTCTATGATATAAACGGGGGTATTCCCGGAAGTCTTGCCGATATCGCTACCTATGCGTTGATAGTATATGACGATTATCTTTATGCTATTGACGCCTCTGACGGATATGTTAAGCGTTGGAAATTTAATTCCGAAACAACTGACGGCGAACAGTTAGGAGAGCATAAGGCGTATTTATATTCGGCGCAAACTGCGCTTACGATGTCAGTGACGGATGATTACGTTTATTATGCGGCGGTTGATGATGACTATAATGTTTACAGAGTTTCTCTTGCCGATAAGACTGAGCAAAAAATCGTTTCAAGTAAGGTCAGTCGTCTTATTGTCGAAAACGGATTGGTTTACTATGTATTGGAGGAGGACGGAAAGCTCTATTCCTGCAACTCCGACGGAAGTGACGTTAAGTGCCTTTCTCAAAGGAATATAGCCGCGTTTAATGTTAATGAAAAGTATGTATACTATTCCTCGGCAGAGGAAGGGCTTTTCAAAATACCCTTTAACGGCGGCGAAGAAACAAAAATATCTGATTTGCAAAACATTGCATATATCAATCTGATGAATGAATATCTCTTTGTGTATTCGGGCGTTGAGGGTGAAGTTATAGTTGCCACCAGCAAACTGCTTAAAGAAAACGGCGAGGAAATCGGGTCGTGGACTGCTACAACGGCAGATGAAAGTAGCAGTAATTAAAAAGTTATGTGTCTAAAGGGAAAAAATTAAAAAAAATGTAGACAAATTCACAAAATTGCGATATAATCATATAGTTATAAGTATCATTTGGAGGTTATCCGAGATGTCGATATTAAAAAAAGCAGTTGCAGGTTTACTTGCAGTATCAGCAATATTTACTCTTTCCGCATGCAATGTCAAAAATGCTGTGAGCATCGGTGAAGAGCAAATCCCCGCAGGCGTTTATATCTATTTTATAAATTCTGCATATTCCGAGCTTTCAGAATATGCAACAGAAGCCGAATACAGCGGAGATATTTGGGATTTTACTTATGAGGACAAGTCTGCTGAAGATTGGATCAATTCAAGAGCCGAAGAACTTTGCGTTCAGCTTGTTGCAGTTGAAAGAAAATTTGACGAATTGGGCTTAACTCTTGAAACAGATGACCAGTCTTCGCTTGATACCTACGTAACCTATTATTGGGATTACTACGGCTACGGTGAATCTATGGAGTATTCGGGTATTTCAAAGGATTCGTATACCCGTGTTTTAAGACAGAGCACATATGCTAACAAGATTCTCCTTAATATGTATGGCGTTGGCGGCAGTGAAGAGATCTCTGTGGATGATTTAAAGGCAACCATGGATGAAGAATACTACCGTATAAGCACCATTTATATTTCTTCTATAGATGAAGAAACGAGTGAGGAATATGGAGAGGACAGCGAAGAATATGCAGCACTCGAAAAGGAAGCTAAGGCTGTATATGCGTTAGTAGATCCTGCAGGTGCAGCTGCATTAGAGGCAGAGGAAGAAGCCGAGGAAACTACCGAGGAAGAAACTACTGAAGAAACCGCCGAGGGCGAAACAGAAGAAGCTGCTGAAGCTGAAGAAACCGAAGCTACCGATGAGGAATCGGAGACTGAAGCTGTAACAGGCGAAGCCAAAGATTTCACAGAAATTCTTAAGCAGTACAGTGATAGCTATGCCGCTCCCGCGGATGATGCAACAGATGATGAAAAGGCTGCAGCTGAAGAAGAGCTCGCATTGGGTGAAATAGCAAGATATGACAATAGTGCATATTCGACTGATGTTCTTGATGTAATAGAGGAACTTGAAGTTGGAGAAATAGGCTTTGCTAAAGGTGACGACGGTTGGTATATCGTCAAAAAACTTGACATGTTTGCCGATGAAAAGGTTACTATCGACGATTACAGAGATGACCTTATCATAAGCATGAAGGAAGATGCCTACAGTGATGAGCTTCTTGACAAGTGGGAGGACGAACTCAGAAATAAAGAGACCGTTAC
>CAYRPK010000022.1:0-11954 GCA_964426175.1 uncultured Eubacteriales bacterium
AAAAGAAGGGGCATAACCCCTTCTTTTCATATATCAACGTCCATTTTGTATAATTAGTATCAATCAGGAAGGTCATACTTCAGAAATATATTCAGATCCTTGTAGCACTGCAGTAAAGTTCTCCTTTCGATCAGAAGCACGATCATCTCAAGATACGCAAGCTCATCAGGCTGAATGTATCTGTAATTTCTATGTTCATCAATCTCCAGCATATTCCGATCCAACCAGGATTGAAAATATTCATGAAATAAGACCTTGTTTCCTTTTCGCATAAATGTCCTCCAATTCTGTATTTAAACGCATTTGCTCAAGGAGATACTTATCAAGTACAGCTTGCTGCTTCGGATTAAGCTTAGCCAAATCTGCAGCTTCAAGTATGTATGACAAGTCACCATGATGAACCTCAAGGGCAAGTTTAAGACTGCTTCCTGCAGTCTGATACAGAAATCTGTGTAAGCTCTTGAGCGTGTATTCTTCGCCTGGCAGATAGAGCTGCTTCAGTGCATCCTTGCCCTGCAGGAACCTTAACCACCACGGACAACGGCGCAGGCGGCCAGTCTGAGTTCCTGTGTTTTTCTTAGTTACAAAGTTTACGTAGTTCCGCAGCACTCCCAAATAACAGCTTACCCAATCGAAGTTACACAGCTCAAGATTGAGCACGAAGCTTATCGCGCAATCGTTTCTCATCTGCAGCTCAAATCTTACCCATTTAAGCTGCTCCCCTATTCCCTGTTCTTTTGCCTTATCGTAGATGCGTAGACGGCGGTCTGATGTCGGTGATCCGAAGTAGATCGCTGACTCTTTGTTTCCGGCAGTGATCAGATGATCCTTGCTTTTGCATATGTATTTTCCTTGCTCCACGTACCGTGTAAGAAACGGCAGAGTTATCCTGGTATCATCAAAGAGGTCACAGGCAAAGTCTATTCGGCTGATGTGGCAGAACTTACTCCGGATATCCGGTAATATCTCTCTGATGAGCTGAGACCAATCCCAACCATCGCCCATGATCGTCTCTGCTAATCTGCAGCCTTTTCCAGAAAAATCCAGTATAAACAGATCTTGATCTTCGTCTACATGAAACTTCATGCCGGTTATGTATTTGTAGCAATGCTTAAGACCGTAGAAACTGTAGCCATCATTAAGCTTTTCCCTGTCAACGTGAAAATATTCGATGAAATATTCAAATTTTTCACTACTTTTGTATGAAAATGTGAGATAGTCAATAACAAATTTTTGCACTTTCACACCTCCAAAGTTTTCAACATTTTTGTCATTTTCGCGATTTTTTTTGACAGCCCCGAAACCCTTGCACCGCAAAGCCGCAACCGCATTTTGCTTGTCCGTTATTACCCCCGTGCTACAGAGGCGGGGGTAATAACCTCATAAATAGTCAAAAATTGCTGTCTGTCTGCCGGCGCGCCCTGCGGCGTCGCCGGCTTTAAGTTGGGGGCACCGTCGCCTGCGCGACCGTTCCCCCCAATGCAAGCATCGGTCCCCCCCTTCGTCTCGTCTCTTCTCGTTGGGGGAGATACTTTTCTTTAACTTTCTGCATCCTCAGATCCGGATAAGACGTGCAGGCGGCTCAAGAGCTTTACTACCAGATTGTAGACGCGCACTGCGAACCAATAGCCGAGTACCATACCCAGCAGAGATTTAATATACTCTACGTCAAAGAAGTACAGAACGATCGAGGCGCCGCTTGTGATCGCCGATCGAAACTGTTCTACTACATTATCGAAGCCTGCTGGAAAGGACGGAATAACTCCCGCAAGGAAAGATGTAATATATGCAAGCAGCTCAAAAAGAGCAGTCAATATCAATTTCCACCACATTTACTACTCTCCCTCCGTAGTGGTCTTAACAGAAATAAGGTTTTCGAAATCCTTCCAGCCCCAATTAATAACACCTAATGTAACAATAACCGAGGTCACGATCCGGACATAGCCGATCAAATCTAAGTCTGTTCCGGCAAAAGGATCTATCTTCACATCTTGTTTTTCTATCAAAACATATGTTTCACCGTTAATCGGCAACGAAACCCCAGGAAATTCTATTGTCCCAGAACTGTTATTGCTAATCTCAGATATATCTAAAAGAATGTCAAAAACAAAACTGTAACTCTGACTGATGAAACCAAGATTTTCACTGGTTTTATCAGTAAAATCTGTAACCAATTCTAGAATCTCATCTGAAGACGGTACCAAAAATTCTTTGTACTTTTCAAAAATAAAATTACTGATTTCTTCAGGAAGATTGGATATTTTTTCTAATATATCTCCTATGGTATCAAGAATACCAAGCTGAGTTTCTGCATCATTGTATACAGTACATTCAACCTTTGCCAACAAATATGAAACAGATGTGGGTTTAATATTGTTCTCAAATCCATTAAATCTTGATGTTACTCGAAATGCATCTATTGAAGCCTCTATAGAATCACTTTGAAAACGCCACGTTCTAATCAGCGTTGATGACTGCGTCGATGTAAACCAATCTGTTACATCAAACCATGTAGAATTAGAATATCCCTCAATTTTTACTACTGGGTTGTAATCATCCCAGGAATAAGTATCCATATACATTGAAAAAGACAAATTCACTTGTGAACCTTGAGAAATATCAACATATACGGTGTAATATAATGATCTTGCGGTTATACCGTAACCATACCGCCAATAATCAGAACTGCTATCATATTGCCAATAACCACTTTTCCAAGAACATTGATGATATGCATTATCTGCATCGTACCAATAACAGTTAATATATGAAATATCTGTATTTCCTTCTACAATCGGATAATCTGCAGATACAGCTGCTCGAGCAGCAGCATATACTGTATACTCTGGGGGATTAACCTCAGCTTCAATTGCTGCAGTAATTTCTTCCTCAAGCATATAATAATCAATACCGTCAGCGCTTACGGAGCAGACAGAGAATAGCAATAATGAACATGACAGCAACAAACACAAAAAGTAGCGAAATAATCGCTTCAAGCTGAATTTCTTCAACACTTGTCGCCCCCAATCCTCGAATATTAGAATAACATAATCCCTGACCAGGTTTGTATGTTATGTTTTCATCCATTGTTTCTGTTATGGTATAGCTTACCGTGGTACCGTATCCATTCTGAGTGTCTATCTCATACACTACGCCAGATCCGGTTAAAGTACCGTCTGTAAAATCAAACTCTCCGGACAGTGCCGTATACGTATACTGACTACTTCGGAAAACTACATATTCACGGTTTTCATCATTCCGACATAAATTTACAAGGTATTCTGTATAGGTACTGTTTATGGGAGTATACTGAGTATTCGGAGCATAAGACGCTGCATCGGCTTCGCAACATACACCAAGAACCAAGATTATGACGATAACTAGGACAAGCTTACCAACATTTACTAAAAATCTTCCAATTGCCTGGCCGATTCCGAACCGGATATATTCACGCATCTTTTTCACGGTTCGCCCTCCTGTTTCTTCCGATGTTCTTCCATTCCTTTCGGTACCGCTTCATCTTTGCATAGGTATCATAACTACTGTACAGATCCGGACGATGAAACCATATATATCTATGTTTTATTGCTCCGTGAAGATCGGTACCGTCCTGCTCTGCATCTTCGGCATCAACCAAAGCATTGTTTTGTATGCAACCAAAGTAGTTTTTACAACAAATTACCCATTTAACTTGCTCTCTGAACTGCTTCGACATTCTTCCGAAGACCTGACTTGTTCCGACTATGTGCTTACGCTGCTTTCTTTGCTGAGATACCTCAATCATGACTTCAATCGGAATATCGGTACTTTCTAAGCTATTAAATTCCAGGTGGATCTCATCTATAAAATAGATAATACCTTCGTAACCGTTTTCAAGCTTTGTCAGGCAATCGAGTCCGTCATACTCAATCACCTTCGTATGTTCCGGAAGTCCGAAGATCTCAACGTTAGTACACAAGATACATTTCGGATATTCTCTACACAGCTTCTTTACATACTGCACTGCAGATAAAGTTTTACCTGATCCTTGAGATCCACAGAAGACCAGCAGTCCCGATGGATCAAAATACGTCGGGTATTTTTTCTTAAAGTCAAGCTTGTACTTTATGACTTTGAATATGTTAAACGGATTCAGACTTCCTTCTAGAGCTTGCATTCTCATCAGAGTCTCACCTTCCCGCCAAAGGCAGCACTACAGACCACATCAACGATATGTCCGCCAAGTCCGAAAACTACTATGAACGGCAGACAATATTCAAGTACCATAACAAACAGCTGTACTGCGTTTTCTACATTCATTTTCTTACTCCTTTCTTAACAATAAATGGGACGTCTTTTATGACGCCCCATTTACTTAAACATTAACCTTACCCTTCTTGAAGGCTGCCATTATAACACTGAGAAGCTTGCGACCACCCCACCACATGAACCCAAGACCAAGTGCTACACCAAGACCCATAACAAGAACGCCGAGTATCGAAGGTAAATTAATCTGTGCAGTAATCGTTTCAAGTATGCTTGCAATATCGCTTGCGCCTACTGTCGATACTGTCGTATCTGCTAAAAGCATTAAACCATTCATACTGATGATCCTCCTTTCTTAGTATTTATCTTAAAGATCCTAAAACAGATCTTCAGATACTATACTTTCGAGTGTTTTATACTCGTTATAGTAGAGCTTATATTCTCTTCCGATCTGAAGGCTTTCATAGTTCTCTACGTTTTCAGGCTTACAGAATACTTCCTTTACCCCCACGCCCTCAGCTGAACTGTCATCAGGATCCAGCTCATACTCAAAGTATAAATTAGCTCCTACGTAGTCTTTTCCGGTCTTTTTGTTTGTTGCTTCAAATTCTCTTTTTCCTACTAACTTGTAAATCATTTCTTTACTTCCTTTCTGTAGCAAAATAAATTTTTATTGACTACACTCGCATTATAGCACTGTATTTAAAATAAATCAAGTAAATTTGACAAAAATACACAATTTTATTAAAATACACGAAGAAGAAGGTGAGATTATGGCAAAAATGACCCCAACATCAATCAGATTACCTGAAGAATTGTATTTAAAAATACAGGAAGATGCAAAAAAAGAAAAACGCAGCATAACTGCACAAATTGAATACATGATTGAAAAATACTACGAAATTAAAGATCTAACTAATAAATAAAAAAAGAAGGGGCATAACCCCTTCTTTTCATATATCAACGTCCATTTTGTATAATTGAGTATATTTTTTTATGCTTCTACGGAATTTTAATATTACTCGCTTTTGAGTCCTTCTATGGGTTTCATTCTTGCGGCCTTTAATGCCGGATATGCTCCGAAGACAATGCCTACAGCTATTGAAAATATTTCTGTTGCAATTAGTCCTGATACTGATAATGACATGTCTATTCCTATTATTTTAAGTATCATAATTAATAATATTGCAGCAACTGTTCCGGCGGCACAACCGCCAATAGCGATTATTATTGCCTCGGAAATAAATTCTGACATTATTCTTATTTTACCTGCACCAATAGATTTCTTAATAGATATTTCACGCTTACGTTCATTTACAGATAGAATCATGACCGACATTATACTAATTCCTGTTATTATCATTGCAATGCTGCCTATAACACTCAGTACCAATGATACTGTATTCATCACCGTATCAACTTTGCTAAGCTGTTCATTAACATCTTCAATAATAAAACTAAACTGCCCGTTATATTTTATATTTAGCAGTTGTTTTGCTTTTGCACCGGCGCTGTATGAGTCGAAGTCATCAGATGGTTCTATAGCTAACCGTTCAATATTATTTTGACCTGTAATGTCTATCAGCGCGGCATTGTTAACATATATAAAATATGGGATAAAGCTACTTATTGACTTTCTTAAATCGGCAGTGCCTGCGCTTGTAATTCCATTTATCGTGAAATCGTAATTTTTTCCGTCAATATTTATACTGATAGTTCTTCCGACAATATTTGAACTACCGAACTTCTCCTGTGCATATCCTTCGGAAATTAGACATTTTCTGCTGCAGTTAGTTACGTCTTCCCTACTTATACCGCTGCCGCTGATAATATCCATATCCAATATGCTGACTGCATTATTATCAACACCCCAAATAACGCAATTATCTTTACTTCCTCGGACATCGACAGTGCAATATTTCGCTGTAATCGGCATTACGGACTTAATTTCATCTAAATCCATAAGCATTTCTACATCACTGTTAGTAAAATAATAGGTACTCTGCTCATCAAATCTCACGCTTAAACCGTACAAACCTAAACCATCGAGTTGATTGCTGATTACTTCGCTTCCGGTTTTAGAAACAGCACTTATTATAAGTAAAGAAAAGACGCACACGGCAAAGCATAGCATTATAAGCAGCGTACGAGTTTTGTTTACCATTACGCTTTTAAATGAATTTGATATAAAATACAGCATTATTTTACTCCGTGATACTTTTAATTTTTATACTCTGACCGTCAACAAGCTCTTGACAATTTGTTATAACACAGTCTCCGCAGTAAATTCCTGTGACTGCACAGCCATCAAGACTTTCTGTAAGCACAGTGATCTGCTTTTTATAAGCGCGGTTATCAAGCGCAACATAAACATATGCACTGTCTCCATCGTAGATAATACTTTCATACGGCACGGTGATTGCATCTGCATAAGTTTTTGTAACAATAGAACCTTTAGCTTCAAATCCGTATTTTAATTTATTTTCTGCATTGTCAATATCAATTATCACTTTTACGCCGTTATTTCCGGAATTGGGTGATATTGATGATACAACACCTGTAAATGTTTCGTTCTCTAGTGCTGTGCAGGTAATATATGCCACCTGACCGACTTTAATTTCATTAATGCGAACTTCAGGGATATATGTTTCAACAGTCATTTCATTTCTGTTAGATATTGTAACACTCGATTGTGAGGTCATAAGTGTTTTTCCCGTGATATTAGAGGCGACAACGGTGCCGTCGCAGGGCGCAATTATATCCGCAGAGCTTGTCTCGATTTTTTCTATAACCTGAGAATAATCCGAAAGCATTTCGCTTTCGCCATTGAGTATACTTATAACTTTTTGTGTTATTCCGAAATTTTCAAGAATTTCGGTTAAATTATCACTATCGAGTTTTTTTAAAAGTGATACGGTTTTTTCTGTGTCAACAATTGCAATAGTATCGCCGGCTTTGACACTATCCCCTTCTTTTATGAGGACTTCCTCATAATACACAGGAAAATCAACTGTAGTTTCTACGGTATTCTTTTCCTTTACTGTACCATTGCAAGAAATCAACTTCCTCTGCATAGTCGATGAAGCTACAGTGACATCCACTTTTGTAACTGATTCTCTTGCGGCACCAGCCATAATATTTACTAACGACATAAGTGAAATGGTTACGACGGTCAAAATAATAAATTTTTTCATGACAAACAATTCCTTTATAAAATCTACATATATCTTTTGAATAAAAGCAGGAATTATTATGAATATCTTAAATGTTGAGCAGAAAAATATTAGGGATACTTATCTTTGGGGGACATATATTATGCTGATTTACTGTAAGCATGACTGCAAATATCAAGAGGACGGAATCTGCAATTTAAAAACAGCAGCACCCATATTAAGCGGTGCTGCTGTAAGTGATTGTGTTTATTACGTTTCGATAAAGGATAAATCATTTTCCGCCGAGAGCACGGCAGAGGTCGCGGATACTTCTGACACCAATTAGCTCTATGCCGAGTTTTTTGGCGGTATCGTAAGCATCGTTAACACTGTGACGAGGTAAAATGCAACGCGTAAAACCAAGGCGAGCTGCCTCGGTGATGCGTCCAACAGTATTATTTACAGAGCGAATTTCACCTGCAAGACCAACTTCTCCAAAAATTACGGTATTTTCATCAATCGGGATATCCTTTAATCCGGAATAAAGTGCCGCGGCGATTGATAGATCGGCTGCAGTTTCCATAAGACGTAGTCCGCCTACAACATTAACATATACATCAAGGTTACCGAAGAAAAAGCCGCCGCGCTTTTCTAAAACCGCAATTAATAGAGCCATCCGATTATAATCAAGTCCTGTAGCCATCCTTCGTGGGGTGCCAAAGCCGGATGGTGCAACTAAAGCCTGCACTTCGGCTAAAATATTGCGAGTTCCCTCAAGAGAACACGTCACACTTGTTCCTGAAACACCCTTAGGACGCCCTGAAAGCATCATTTTAGAGGGGTTTGGAACCTCGTTAAGTCCGTTTCCATCCATTTCAAAAACGCCTATTTCGTTGGTTGAGCCGAATCTGTTTTTAACTGCACGTAAAATACGGTATGATAGGTTACGTTCACCTTCGAAATATAAAACACAGTCCACCATATGTTCAAGTACCTTAGGGCCTGCGATTGTTCCTTCTTTATTTACGTGACCGACTAAAAACACAGGTATACCACGCTCTTTGGCAAGGCGTGTAAAAGCAAGCGCAGCTTCTCTTACCTGTGTAACACTGCCAGGATATGAATTAACATTAGATAATTGCATTGTTTGAATAGAATCAATAATGAGCATATCGGGCAGGTCATCTTCAGCAGTTGCAATTACAGTGTCAACATCAGTTTCAGAAAGAATGAGAAGCTTTTCTGTATCAACCGATAATCTGTTGGCACGAAGCTTTAACTGACTTGCCGATTCTTCTCCGGAAACATAAAGTATATTTCCCGAACGACCCATGTATTGGCATATCTGTAAAAGAATTGTGGATTTACCTATACCCGGGTCACCGCAAAGCAGAACAACAGAGCCTTTAACAAGTCCCCCGCCTAAAACTCTGTCAAGCTCGCTTAAGCCTGTTGTATATCTTATATCACCTGTAACATCTATTTCAGAAATTTTGCTCGCTTTTCGCGGCTTTGCAAGGTTTTTTCGCTGTAAAGCTGAAGAACTTGACATGGAGGATTTTGCCTCAGTCTGTTCTATTTCCTCGACCATGGAGTTCCACGCGCCGCAATTTGGGCATTTTCCGTAGGGGCGTACTGATGTCATTCCACATTCGGTACACACAAAATTAGTTTTTATCTTCCCTGCCATTTAAATTTATCCTTTCTAACGGCTTTGCAAAATCGACATTGAAAGCAGTAATGAAATTTGTTTTTGATAGTTATCGCTCATAAGTAGCTCTTCTTCCTCAGGATTTGAAATAAATCCACATTCTACCAGCACGGTGGGAACTTGCGAATTATAAAGAATATATAAATTGCTTTGTGCGGCCTTAACACTACGCCTATTATCAGGCTGTAAGGTCAAAAGCAGATTGCTGTGCATAATATCTGCAATAGCTTTACTTTCATTATTATTTGGTGAATAATAAAAGCACATACCATCTTGTGATGAATCAGAAAACTTATTTTGATGGATGCTTATGTAAACCGCATTAGGATTGTCTACAGTCAATTTAAGTCTATTTCGCAAATCGGAGGCTTTTATCTGCCGTATTGTAGTAGTGCCGCTGTCTTCTATGGAAGTGTCGGTTTCTCGCACTGTAATAACATCATAACCGAGAAAATACATTACATCACGAAGCTTAAGTGCGATTTCCAAATTAATTTCCTTTTCTGCATTGCCCGAAAAGCCTACCGCTCCACCGTCAATTCCACCATGTCCGGCATCAATTATAATTTGTGCGGATGAATTATCTGTAGCAAAAGCATGTAAAGGCATTATACTTGTCATAAAAAGAGCAAGCGAAAGTAATGTGCAAATCAATTTTCTCATATAAATCACCGTTCTTTATTTAGATTTATATAAGAATATGCGAAAAGGCGCGAAAATACGCACCTTTTACTTATTTTTTATCCTGTTGTTTTTGGTAAACAACCTTACGGACAAAAGATATATTTTTGTAACCGTAAACATATCCCAGCAACACGGCGAAAACACATATTACATAGACAACAGGAATCATATACGGTACATCAAAAAAGAGCACGAACTCAGGATTAAGAAGCTGCACAATCCATTTATAGTCGGTTACATTTACAGTGTAAAACAAGACTGCATAAATGCCGGTAAAAACAATATACGGCAATACGCCTAATATTCCTGCAAGCAGTCCCTTTTTGGGTGTATATTTTAAAACGCCTCTGCTTTCAAGGGATAAATCCCTTAAGCCCTGACGCCAACCAACGCCGTAGGAATAAGATATCAACAGCACTAATCCGATACCCGTAATAATGAAATTGACTAAAAACTCACCCATAAAGTCTTCGAGAACAGAGGCAAAAAAAGCAAAAAATGTCGTCAATAAATGAGCAACTATAATACCACCGAATACTCGCAATCCCAAAAATGCCGTTAAATCCTTAAATTCCAATTTTTTTTCACTGCTCTGCATTTTTGTCACTTCCCTCGTCTTCCGGAGTATCAAACATATAACTGTTATCAACCTTAACATCAACGCGTTCATCGGAAAAAACGCGGTCACTGTTACTGTCATCTTTTTTGTTTACATAAGGAGCAATCATTACTTTGTCTATGATAGGATAAGCATTAAAGACTGTAATAAATCCAACAAGACTGAAATAAATCAAAAATATAAGGATAACGCCTAAATAACTGATATATACAGGTATTGTTCCCTCGCCTATCGCAACACGCATGCCTTGTATATCAACAATAAACAGTGTTGATATTGCAATGCCGATGGTTATAATAAGGTTTTTTGGAAATCCGTAAAATGCAAAGATAAGTGCATTTTTATAGAGCTGCTTGAGAGTTAAATCAAAAGTTACGATCATAATATATAGATAAAACTGCATAAAAAAGAATATGACCGTTGCAAACATACTGACAGCAAAGGGAAGCAAGTGAAAAATACTCGGATTATCAATTGTGAGATAAGTTCTTCCGTAATAATAGTCAGCACAAATTAGAACGACAAAGCCGATAGTATTAATGAGAGATACAATAAAGGATTGCTTAAAGTTTTTTAAAGCAGCATCTTTAAAGTCGAGCCAAACGAAAGCATGCTCCTCGCGAGAAAAATTACGCAATACATATGTCATACCGGCGGTTGCAGGACCCATTCCGATAATTGTAAACAGCGATATAAAATATATAATATTTAAATTTACAAGCTTTGTGAATTTGCGAAAAAGTATATCCCAAAACAAGAAAAATCTGTGTTTTTGCGGTTCGTTTTTAGAAACGCCCGGACCGTCAGATTGATAGTCGGGTCTGATGCTGAACATTCCCATAAATTTTACGTCCTTTCTATTGATTATACAGCGCGCGGATGACAGCGTGCATATGCATCAGAAAATTTGTTTTTTGCAAGCTTTAAGTAGTTTTGTGTAGAAGCAATGCTTGTATGTCCCAAAATCTCCTGTACCATTTTTATATCAGCGCCGTTCTGTAAAAGCTGAGTTGCAAACGAACGACGTATAGTATCCGGCGAAATTTCCTTTTCAATCCCCGCTTGCTCGGCATAATGCTTAACAATCTTCCAAAAGCCTTGACGGGTAAGTCTGCCGCCGTTTAAATTAACAAAAAGAGCTTCGTTTAAGATAAGAGCTTCCTCTGCTCTTTCAATATAAAATTTAAGGCATTTTACAGCTTCGGGATACAGCGGTACAACACGTCCTTTGCTGCCTGCGTTCTCTCCACCGCAATGAATTGTCGATGTAGCTAAGGAAACATCATTAACGTTAAGTGAAATAATCTCAGAAGCCTTCATTCCTGTGGCGTAGAGGACTTCTAATATAGCTCTGTCCCTACAGCCCTTAAGTGTCATTGTATCCGGTTGTGATAAAATCAGATCAATTTCCCGCGCTGTAAGAACATCAGGTACAGACATACTTTTTACTTTGACAGTAACATTCTTTGCAGGGTTTGCTTCCATATTACCTAATTTAATTAAATATGTGTAGAATGAGCGTACCGCAACAAGCGCTCTGCGT
>CAYRPK010000023.1:0-11834 GCA_964426175.1 uncultured Eubacteriales bacterium
TTATTTTTATATAATTTCTTTTCCAATTATTTGAATTTCTGTAATTCCTGCCCAGCCCATTTGTCCCGTAAGTTCAGTCAGGGAAATTCCCGTGGTTTTTCTACCTTCCAAATCAAAAATCTGAGCCTCTGCAGTTTTCTCAAGAGTTATTTCTGTCGCCGTACCGTCGGAATATGCTATTTTACCGCTGCTCCAATAAGTATCGTGGGGAAAGTCCGCACGAATATAAATTATAACCTGAGTAACAACCACTTCACGTCCAAAATCAACATAAAGCTCGGGAGCCTCTATCTGTTCAGGTCCCCACGACTGATAGGGATAGTCTCCGTGCCCTGTGTTAACAGAAAATCCGTCGATAGAATTTCTAGCAAGAAATGCTCTGTCATTTCTGCATTCACTGTCTGCCGAAGCATGTGGGTAATACTGAGCCTGAAGCTGTGTATCATAGGGATTGTAAGCAAGATTACGCTCTACTTTTAATTCATCATCTGTAGGTATTCTTGCCGTAATATTTACTGTGCTGCTCCACGCTCCTGTAGGGTAAACCTTTTGATTTTCAGCATTGGGAACGGTATACTCAAAAATACCGTCTGTAAGATAAAGAAGCGCTTCTTCAAAGGCAGTACCTATTTTCAGAAATACATATTTACCGCCTTCAAGAGTAACCGTGATTTTCATTCCTGCCGACAAGGTAGTTTCATTAACAAGCGAAACTTCCTTAAGGCTAGTACCCGTAGCAATGCATGTATCACCATCATTAAGAGTAACCGTAACCGCCGTCGGTTCAGCAGAAGAATTTGATTTTGTGCTCTCTATATTTTCGTCTTTACTCCCACAAGCACTTACAAAAGTCAGCATAGTGCATACAGTCAGGAGCATTGCAATGTGTTTTTTGAGTTTTTTATACATAACAAACATCCTTTTCTCATTTTAAAACCGATATATTATATAATGTTTTAAAATAAAATTCAACACTAATAATGTAACAATTTTTTGTCTGCTTTATATGCAGTTTGACGAATTTTTTAACCTTTAACGGATTTTTTGAAAAATTCCTTGCAATTATTGTTATAAACTGCGATAATATAATTGAATTAGTATATTATTATAGTTTGTTATTTCATTGGAGGTCATTGTTGTGCAAAAGAATTGTGCTGTAATTCTCGCAGCAGGCGAGGGTAAGCGTATGAAATCGGCAAAGGCAAAGGTGCTTCAGGAAGTCCTTTTTAAGCCAATGCTGGATTGGGTTATTGACGCGGTAAAGACCACAGGTATTGATGATATTTACGTTGTAACCGGTCATCAGCGCGAACAGGTGGAGGAGCACCTGGGCGACGGTGTTAAGACTGTTTTTCAGGCGGAGCGCCTCGGCACTGGACACGCGGTCATGCAGGCTGCTGAGCTTTTAAAGGCTCACTCGGGAGGCAGCTGCCTTGTGCTTTGCGGCGATGCTCCTCTTTTTTCGGCAGCTACCATTGAAGCGGCAGGCTCATATCACGGTGATAACGGGCTTTCTGCAACTGTTATTACCGCTTTTACCTCTGAACCTACGGGTTACGGTCGTATCTGCCGCGGTAAAAACGGACTTATAGAAGCCATCGTCGAGGAGCGTGACGCTGACGACGAAACAAAAAAAATAGGTGAAATCAACGCGGGAGCGTATTGGTTTAACATTGATGATCTTCTTCCTGCTCTTTCCTCACTTAAAAATAATAACTCACAGGGTGAATATTACTTGACCGATGTTCCAAAGCATTTAGCTGAGCAAGGAAAAAAAGTAGGTGCTTATGTTGCGCCCTTTAAAGAAATCAGCGGTGCAAATGACAGATATCAGCTTTATAAATTAAATGAAGAAGCAAGAAAGTCCATAATTAAGGTTCATATGGACAGTGGCGTTTCTATTCCTTGCCGTGACGGTGTTATAATCGGTCCCGACGTTAAAATTGCCGCTGATGCGGAAATTTTGCCGGGTGCCGTCATTAAAGGTAACTGTGTCATAGGCAAAGGCAGTGTTATCGGTCCCAATTCAATCGTTTGTGACAGCATTATCGGCGAAAACTGCCAAATCATATCAAGCAGCGTAACTTCTTCCTCTGTCAGCGACAATTCTTCAGTAGGGCCTTTTGCCGTTTTGGTCTCTGAGAAAAAATAAAATACAATAAATATAAAGGTGCGGTGATTTTTATGAATTTCCACGGTAAGGATATAAAGCTTTTCGCGGCTAACAGCAATATCCCCGTTGCCAAAAGCATTGCGGAAAAATTGGGTTTACCCTTAGGTGACGCGGAGGTTTCCACCTTCTCCGACGGTGAAATTTCCGTTTCCATTAACGAATCTGTCCGCGGTTCGGATATTTTCGTTGTTCAGTCTACCTGCTCACCTGTAAACGACAGAATAATGGAGCTTCTAATTATGATAGATGCCTTCAAGCGCGCAAGTGCGGCTCGTATCACCGCCGTTATGCCATATTTCGGCTATGCACGACAGGAAAGAAAATCCAAGGCGCGCGACCCTATCTCAGCAAAGCTTGTCGCCGACCTTATTACTGCTGCCGGCGCCGACAGACTCCTTACTATGGATTTGCATGCACCTCAAATTCAGGGATTTTTTAATATTCCCGTTGATCATCTTTTAGGAGTTCCTGTTTTAGCTCCTTATTTTCTCCAAAAATTCAAGGACGAAATAGACGATATCGTCGTTGTTTCTCCCGACTTGGGTTCTGTTACAAGAGCGCGTAACTTTGCAACCAGTTTGGGTGCACCCATTGCAATTATAGATAAGCGCAGAGCAAAAGCAAATGTTTCAGAGGTTATGAATATCATAGGCTCTGTAGAAGGTAAAAAGGTAATTATCGTTGACGATATGGTTGATACCGCAGGAACCCTTTGTAACGCAGCCAAGGCTATACTTGAAACAGGCGGTGCAACTGAGGTTTACGCCTGCGCAACTCACGGTGTTTTGTCCGGTCCTGCTATTGACAGGATAAATAATTCCGTTATCAAGGAGCTTGTTTTCCTTGATACCATTCCTTTGCCCGAGGATAAAAAGACCGACCGTATCAAAATGCTTTCGGTAGCACCTGTATTTTCAGAGGCAATAGAACGCATCTATACGGACAAGCCCGTATCAACACTTTTTGGTTAAAGGACGGTTTATATGATCATCAATAATTTTCTTGAGGTTGAGCCTAAGGAAGAAAAAAACTATTTAGGCGGTGACCGAAGCGTAACTTTT
Organism: uncultured Eubacteriales bacterium; assembly: GCA_964426175.1. GTDB lineage: Bacteria > Bacillota > Clostridia > Oscillospirales > CAJFTT01 > CAYRPK01. The sequence goes on from CAYRPK010000023.1 coordinate 3,235, forward strand.
GCAAAGGTTTTTGAAGACAAACCTTTTGATATGGATTACATCATTCTTGAAAGCGGCAGTACGGTAGGTCTGCATGTTACAGAAAAAGATAAAATGTATATCGTACTTTCCGGCGAGGGCATTGCCGAATGCGACGGAGACAGAAATGAAATTTGCGCCGGTGATACGGTTATTGTACCCAAGGGCAGCCAAAGCGGTATTTTCAATACCTCCGTCTTTGATCTGCGTATAATTACAGTTACATCAGGCATAAAATAATAGGAGGAAACAGATATGACTGTTTTGATACCTGCATATAAGCCGGACGAAAAGCTTATACTTCTTATAAAGGAATTAAAGTCTCAAACCGATTTTGACATTATCGCGGTCGATGATGGAAGCGGCGATGCGTTTAAGCCCGTATTCAACGAAGCTAAAGCCCTCGGTGTCACACTTCTTACCCACGAAGTAAACCGTGGCAAGGGCGCAGCACTTAAAACGGGATTTAAGTATATCGACGAGCGTTATGACTGCGGATGCGTCACCGCGGATGCCGACGGTCAGCATCTTGTTAAGGATATAATTGCGGTTGCAAATGCCTTGGAAGAAAATCCCGAGCATCTTATTCTGGGATCTCGCTCCTTTGATAAAAATGTTCCTTGGAAAAGTAAGGCAGGCAATATTTGTACGAGAATTGCCTTTAACCTTCTTAACGCTTATTCTATCGGCGATACCCAAACGGGACTTCGCGGTATACCCAAAAGTCGTCTTAACGAATACACACTGCTTGACGGTGACCGCTTCGAATACGAAATGCGCATGCTTCTCACTGCTAGAGAAAGGGATATCGACATTAAAGAAGTCATCATAGATACTGTTTACATAGAGGAAAACGCTTCCTCACATTTTAATCCTGTAAAGGACGCGTTACGCGTTTTTATTCCTGTGCTTCTCCACGACATTTCCATGTTTTTGGCTTTGATTTTGGATATGGTACTATTTTGTATTCTTATGGCATCTAATCCTGCGCTTACTGCGGTAAATTTCTGTTTATCTTGGCTCACAGCGGCAATCGTACGCGGTGCAGGACTGCTTATTAAACGAAAATTTAAAAAACCGAAAAAAGAAAAACTTCTTGATTTTCTTTGGCTTAATGTTTGTCTTTTAGCTGTTACCATATCAATAACCGTACTTTTATCGGTATTTCTTTCCGTACCAGCTGTAGCAGCTAAAATTATTTCAGGTTTTATTTGCTTTGTTTTAATGGCACTTACCCGAGGCAGAGCATTATCATAATCCGTAAGGGTGGTATTATTACGAACTTCAATTGTTTAAGGGAAAAATACCCCAATTTTTCCTATGATGGTTATAAAATCAAAAATAACGGAGATAGCACCACCGTCATTTTTGACTTTTCTCTTGACGGAGAATGTGAATTTCATCCGACTTGGAACCTGCCTTTTGCTGTTGATGAAAAGGATGTATATGTCCGTGAAATTATTTTCTCTTTAGGTATGACTGAGGCGGTAAGCTATTGGAAAGCGGCTTGCCCTAAGACTTTTACCGTTAAGGCAGGATTTCTTGACGAAAACCGTGTTGCTTTTTGGAAAAAGCTTTACTTTAACGGCTTGGGTGAGTTTTTCTATCTTAATAAAATTGATACCGACATAGATGATTTCATGAATATCGTATGCGAATACGACGGTGCAATACCTCAGTTTTATAAGCCTAAAGCTTTAAATGGTTGCCTTATCCCCATAGGTGGCGGAAAGGACTCAGTAGTTACGAGCGAGCTTTTACGCGATTATCCCGAAAAAGCCGCCTATATGATTAATCCCAAACGGTGTATTCTTGATACTGCAAGCATTGCAGGCTTTGGTGATAATACCGTTAAATTCAGTCGTACACTTGATAAAAATCTGCTTCGTCTTAACTCGGAGGGATTTTTAAACGGACACACTCCATTTTCGGCAATAGTTGCATTTTCTGCACTTTTGGCAGCATATGCTACCGGCAAAAAATATATCGTGCTTTCCAACGAAAGCAGTGCAAACGAAGCAACGGTCGGCGATAATATCAATCATCAATATTCAAAAAGCCTTAAGTTTGAACGCGATTTCAGAGAATATGTTTCGCAGTTTATCCCATGCAGAATCGAATATTTCAGCCTGCTTCGTCCTTTTGCGGAGATACGAATTGCTCGGTATTTTTCAAAGTTCCCGCAGTATTTTGATGCGTTTTTAAGCTGTAATTTAGGAAGTAAAACCGACTGTTGGTGCGGTAAATGCCCTAAATGTCTTTTTATTTTCCTGATGCTGATGCCCTTCATTCCGCAAAAACGCTTAACTCAAATTTTCGGTAGCGATTTAAGCGACAGAGAAGATATGCTTACCGATTTTTATAAGCTTTTGGGAGTTACTCCGGAAAAACCCTTTGAATGTGTGGGAAGTCGCGACGAGGTTATTCTCGCGTGCAAATTAGCCTGCGAAAACCATAGCGGCGAATTGCCTCTGCTTCTACATGAGTTTATCAAATTAAATCTTAATGCCGATGAAAGTATTCTTTCGGCTTTTGATAAGGAAAACTTTATCCCGCAGGAATTTTTACCTTATCTCACACCAATGTAAAGGAGTCTTTACTTTGCTCGATGCACTTGTAAAGGAATTTGAAAATAAAAAAATTGCAATTCTCGGCTTCGGACGCGAGGGACTTTCGACTTACCGTCTTATTCGCCGGTTTTATCCCGATATGCCCCTTATTATTGCAGATAAAAACCCCGTCACCTTAGATGACGGGAATGTTTCTCTTATTACGGGAGAAGATTACCTTGATGCTTGCCGCGACTGCGACATTGTTATGAAAGCGCCCGGAATACCTACCTTTAATATGCCGGATTGGCTCATCCTTAAGCTTACCTGTCAGACCCATCTTTTTCTAAAGCACTTCGGCCATCTTACTGTTGGCGTTACGGGCACTAAGGGTAAAAGCACCACATCCTCACTGATATACCACATACTGAAATTCGCAGGAAAAAAGACATTGCTTGTCGGAAATATCGGATATCCTGTTTTTGATAGTCTTGATATCATCGACGCTGATACTACCGTTGTTTACGAGCTTTCATGCCACCAATTAGAGCACAGTCCTTATTCTCCCGAAATTGCCATAGTGCTCAATCTCTATGAGGAGCATCTTGATCACTATGGGACTTTGGAAAATTATTTTAATGCAAAGAAAAACATATTTCTTCATCAGAAATCAGGACTTTTTATTTACAACTTAGGCAACAAAAATATTTCTGAAAATGAAATCAGGGTAAAAAGTCTTACTGCTTCTACAAAGAATGCATGTGCCGACATTTATTCTACTGACGGTAAAATCACCTTTAACGGAAATACCGTTAACCTTGATACGGAAAAAGTGAAAATTAAAGGCTCCCACAATTTGGGTAACATTGGTGTCGCATATGCTGTTACTTCATCTTTAGGTGTTAGTGATACAGATTTTATAAATGCCGTTTATACCTTTGAGGGGCTTAGTCACCGGCTCCAATTTGTCGGAACTTTTGACGAAATTGATTATTACGATGACTCTATTTCCACCATTCCTGCCACCGCTATTGCCGCTATGGAAAGTCTTAAAAGCATCGGCAGTATAATGCTGGGCGGTATGGAGCGTGGTATTGATTATGAACCGCTTTGTCAGTATCTTGTAAAGCATCCTCTTCCTGCAATTATCCTTATGCCCGATACGGGAAAAAGGCTTTTTACAATGTTGTGCGAGGCAGGCCTTAAGGATATTTGTCATAACGCGGACAGCCTTGAAGATGCTGTTGCACTGGCGAAAAAATATACGCCAAAAGGCACGGCGTGTCTTTTCTCGCCTGCGGCTGCAAGTTATCATCAATTTAAAAACTTCGAAGCGCGTGGTGACGCATTCCAGCAGCTTATCAGATAAAATTCAGGACGTATACATTTGTATACGTCCCTTTAATTTTCTATCTTTTTGCTTTAGTAAACCAAAAAGTCCTCATAAATTTCGCTTTCTGCTTTGGCTTCTGCGACGATTTTTGCGACTATACTTTCATATTCCGCGGGAACTGAAATCTGTTTGTACTCAAAGGTAAAATAGTCATAGATTTCAAAATAATACCCACCGTTTGATTGTTCATAAATTGAACCCTTCTCAGACATAAAAATTCCGAATTTATCTTTACCCCAAATTTGTGCACGGTGAACACTGCCATCAAGATATATTTCGTGCGACTGTGATGCAGATGCCATCAGAGTTTCAATAACCGCAGCTTCTTCCTCGGTTAATATCCGTTCAGCATATTCACCCTCTGCATCGTAGTATTCATAATAAACTTTTTCAATTTGCACTCCGTTTTGAACTTGTTGTATTACTTCATCTTTGATATCGGAACGAATATAGTATACAGCATCGGCGTAAGATGTAATATCAACTCCCATAACCTCTATTGCCGTTTTTTCTCTGTTAATGTACGCATATTTACCGGTAAAATCACTTACGATACCGCTTAGCAGAACAGGAACATCCAAAGCGGTTACGTTAAGCAAATCGTAATAATAAGGGGAAACATCTTCACTCGCTTCGCCAAGATCTACAGGAACATACTCATATCCGTTTAATTCAATATTACCGTTTTCTTTAATCTTTGCGTGCTTTTCCCTCATTTCGTCAAGAGCTCCGCAGCTGCAAAGAGAAAGGCACATTGCAACTGCTAATATTGCCAAAGTGATACGTAATATCCTTTTCATATTCCTTCCTCCTATCATTCAAGATTAAGACGTTTTGTAAGAATGGTTCTCGTTATAAGATAATATACTCCGCACCAAACAATATTCCATACTATCATTATAATCATAAATGCGTGAGCACACTCAAAAGCATTACGTTCAATAAATTTAACAATAGACCCCCAGTCAATCAGACCACCGAATAACCCAAAACCTATGGATATTACGGTACCAATGACCTGAGTTATTAAATAATATACAAAGCTTGCTCCCACTGCGGCAAATACGCGGTTTTTATTAAACATCTGACCTATAGCGATAAAAAGATAGTAAAGCATAAATTCGCTCAGTGTCGCTACAGCAAAAAGCACTACTGCTTCAAGGACATAGAAGAGACTGTTTCCTTTTCCCAATCCCCAAATATATCCCACTGCTTTGAAAATTTCCACCGTTACTTCTCCGAAGGTGACAACACAAAGAGATACGAATGCTACAGCTAACGTAACAAACTGCATTATAACTGCAACAAGACCTTTTACTATTATGTGCTGTGAAACTGTAACAGGCAGCGAAAAGGACAGATAGCCCTCACCTGTAAATAAATTTTTATAAAACCGTATTATTGCAAAAACAGCCGCTATAGTGATTGCCGCAATAACTGCAATAACATATATAAAAACCGATGAGTTGAAAACTGTATCATATACGACTTCGTATACTCCGTTTATGTCAAATTCAAACAGCTGGATCATCCTGCCCATAAGTGCAATACCCAATAATACAATATAGGTTGGCACCATAATTCGCATATACGCAAAAATTTCATGCTTGATAAGCTTCTTTACCATCTGAATACCTCCCTAAAGAGTTCGTCAACGCTCTTTCCGTTTTCTTCGCGAATTTCGTCGACCGTCTTTTGCAGAGCAATATTTCCGTTTTTGATGAATACTACCTCATCTAAAATCTGTTCAATATCTGCAATCAGGTGGGTTGAAATAAGCAGTGTTGCATCGGGGTTATAGCTATTGATAATCGTCGAAATAACATAATCTCTTGCGGCAGGGTCAACACCTGCGATAGGTTCGTCAAGCACATAAAGCTTAGCGTTGCGGCTCATGACCAAAATAAGACAGACCTTTTCCTTGTTACCCTTCGATAATGCTTTAAGTCTTGTTTCGGGAGAAATTCCCAAGCGGGCAAGCATTTCATATGCCACCTCGGGACGGAAATCAGCATAAAAATCCGTAAAATAATTTACTATTTGTGTTACTGTCATCCAAGTATTAAGATAGATATTATCGGGAAGATATGCTGTCAGACTTTTTGTCTTTGGACTTGGCTTGTGACCGCAAATAGTAATGCTTCCTGAATTTGGAGTTAAAAGTCCGTTTATCAGCTTAATTAACGTCGTCTTTCCGCTACCATTTGGTCCTAAAAGACCAACTATTTTACCGCTTTCCAAGGTCAAATTTATGCCGTTTAAGGCAACTGTGCTTCCGTATTTCTTAGTCAGGTTTTCACAGCGCAAAATTTCACTCATTAAAATCATTCCTTTTTCTCAGAATTTGTTTCAAAAGAATACTCTGCCACGAATTTTTTGGTTTCGTCATGAGACATGCCCAATTCATTCATTTCGGCAAAATATGCCGCTGTTTTTGAATTAAGCATCTTTTGAAGAGTAGCCTTTGCCAAAGATATATCCTCAGCAACATACCAGCCTGAGCCACGTACCGAATACAATATCCCCTGCCCTTCAAGCATTGTTAGTGATACCTGAACGGTGTTGGGATTAACTCCCATAGTAATCGCCATATCCCGTACTGACGGCAACCGTCCGTTAGGCACAAAATACCCGTTTGCTATGTTTAAACAAATCTGCTCGCATATCTGCGGTTTTATGGGGCGTTCCTTATCCGGCTTCCATTGCATTCTTTATCCCTCCTTTGTAAACTGTATTAGTTAACTATTATAATATCACAATTCTTCTGTCTTGTCAATGTGTTTTACGGTAAAAAAACCTTTTCCTCTGATGCGGAAAAGGTTTTAAATTTATTCTATTCTTCAATATTCTTGGCAGGAGGCAATGTATACGCTTTAAATATAACACAAATTGCAAAGGCAAAAAGTGCGAAATCTAAAAGTGCACCAGCAAAGCTGAAGCTATACGGTTCTGCAACAGCGCCATCCATAGGAATATAATTATATACTATTTTCGTCGCAAAGTTGGCTAGTGCAAACATTGACGACAAAAACGCAAAACGCACCAATGACCTACGTGTCTTTTTTTCGCCAAAGCCGCAAAACTCCTTAATGTATGCCAAGAAGAAAAAGAGATAAGCGGAATAAGTCAAAACAGAAAATGCATTAAGATGACCTAATTGCATTGTTTTGTCCACAAAGAAAACATCAATAAGGGCAAAGCCTAACCAAAACACAAACACAGCAGGTATTCCCATAACGCCCTTACCGTAAAGATCACGTCTGCGGAAAAAATTAACTACGCCTATAATAAAAACAAAGCTTAAGCCCGAGGCGCACGCCATAACAAGCGTAGGCAAGGCAAAGCGAGTGCTGGGGTGCTCTTGATATTGGACAATGCCGTTAATTATGAGCAGTACGCCTATAGCTACAGCTGAAATACCGCCGCCTACCGAAATAATACCGTCGGTAGTGATACAATTTTCCGTCAAGCTGTTTCCCTCTCTACCGTCTATTGGAAGAAATACAGTTATACATGCAGCTATCGCCAAGGCATACAGCACCGGCGTTGTCCACGCGGCAGTAATCATACCTGTAGCATTAAAGGATAGTACCTGAATAATCCTTACAGCTACAACGGCGATGGTTTCAAGAGATACAATCAAAATCTTTTTATTAGTCATAATAATCTCCGATTATTCGTCATCGTTTTCCCAATTGTGGTAAACATTCTGAACGTCGTCATCATCCTCAAGCATTTCAAGCATCTTGGTCATGTTCTTAATAGCATCCTCATCCGTTAATGTAACGTAGGTATCGGGAATGCGGTTTTCTTCAGCAGACATAATTTCATATCCTGCTTCTCTGAGAGCATTTTCTACAACTGAAATATCATTAACCTCCGTTACGACGGTAAATACCTCATCTTCGGTAATAAGGTCGGTAGCACCTGCCGAAATAGCATCGTCCATAAGCTTATCTTCTGTGGTGGTCGAAGCATCGATAATGATTTCTCCGCGAGGATGGAACATCCAGCCGACACAGCCCGTCTGACCTAAGTTTCCGCCGTATTTGTCAAAGAAGTGACGGACATCGCCTGCCGTACGGTTACGGTTATCCGTCAAGGCTTCTACTATAACTGCGACACCGCAAGGGCCGTAGCCTTCGTAGGTGATAGCCTCGTATTCATCTCTGTCACCGCCGGCAGCTTTCTTAATAATTCTCTCGATATTGTCGTTAGGCACATTGTTAGCCTTTGCCTTCGCGATAAGATCCTTAAGCTTGCTGTTAGACGCAGGGTCGGGGCCGCCTTCCTTTATTGCAACAGACATTTCGCGTCCGATTTTTGTAAATATTTTAGCGCGCTGAGAGTCTGTTTTTTCCTTTTTGTGCATTATGTTTTTCCATTTAGAATGTCCTGACATGAGTTTGCCTCCTTAAAATGCGATTTTTTCTTCAATATACTTTTCAAGCTCGTCTATCTTAACTCTTTCCTGCTCCATGGTGTCGCGGTCACGAACTGTTACGCAACCGTCCTCAAGACTGTCAAAATCAAAGGTAATACAGTATGGAGTGCCTATCTCATCCTGTCTGCGGTAACGCTTACCGATAGAGCCTGTTTCATCAAAATCCACCATAAACTTCTTTGCAAGCTTCTCATGA
>CAYRPK010000024.1:0-5243 GCA_964426175.1 uncultured Eubacteriales bacterium
CAAACTATCTCTTAATGATAAAATCTCTTGAGTGCAGGCTTTAAGATAATCTTTTTTAGATAAAATATATGTGCCTATTTCCATAGAGAGAGTATTTACGTTATACGGCGATTTTGCCGCTTTCAAAGCATTAACGAGAGTAGTGTTACCCACCGCAAAGCCAAGTCTTAAGGCTGCCATTCCTATGGCTTTAGAGCACGTTCTGAGGATGAGAAGATTATCATAATCACATACCTCTGACAACAGCGACTCGTCAGCAAAATCCATATATGCTTCATCCAGAACCACAAGCGAATCAGTTGATGTAACAAGTCTGATTACATCATCACGAGAAATAATCTGTCCTGTGGGATTACAAGGATTTGAAAACATTATCATACGGGCATTATTCTTCTTTGCAAGAGCAATCAGTTCATCAACGGACACATTTAGCTCGCCGTTTTTCTGCGCGGTAACTACATTAACTCCTGCAAGAGAGAAATAAAAGGAATACATCGAAAAGTCAGGAGCCGTAACAATTGCAGTTTCATTGGGCATTAAAAAAGAATTAGCAATAATCGAAATCAGTTCATCTGAGCCATTGCCTGCAACAACATTTTCGGAATTAACACCATAATAATCAGCGAATGCTGCACATAATTTTACCGCCTTCGGGTCAGGATAACGGTTAAAATCAATATTGCTTGCAATCTGTGCGATATCCCTCTTCATTTCATTATTAGGCAAAAAGTAGCTTTCATTTGCATCCAAACGAATTCTATATTCACCTGTATTCGGCTCATATGGCTCTAAATTTTTGATTTTATCACAAAGCTTGTACATATTAATTCAATCCTCTTAATTTTTCGGGAAACGCACCTTGACTGAATTTGCATGCGCAGTCAAGCCTTCAGTCTCCGCAACACGGATAATGTCATCTTTCGCATCGTTTAAGGCTTCCCTTGTATATTTAATGAAGCTTGATTTTTTGGTAAAAGTATCAACTCCCAATGGAGAGAAAAATCTCGCTGTGCCGCTGGTGGGTAAAACATGGTTGGGACCGGCAAAATAGTCGCCTAAAGGCTCAGGTGAATATTCGCCCAAGAATACAGAACCTGCATTATCTATCCTGTCAATATACTTTTCAGGCTCATCAAATAACACCTCAAGATGCTCGGGTGCCACTGCATTTGCAATATCAATAGCAGCGTCAATGCTGTCTGTAATAATTACAGCACCGAAATCTTCCAAGGATTTATTAATAATATCCTTTCTGGAAAGGGTTTCCGACTGACGTTTAAGCTCTGTAATGACCTTTTCAGCTAAGCTTTCACTTGTTGTAACTAAAATCGAGCTTGCTAAAACATCATGCTCAGCCTGACTCATGAGGTCAGCGGCAACATATTCGGGATTTGCACTTTCATCTGCTAAAATCAGTACTTCGCTGGGACCTGCAATCATATCAATATCAACCTTGCCGTAAACCAGCTTCTTTGCGGTTGCTACAAAAATATTTCCGGGACCGACAATTTTGTCTACCTTGGGAAGCGTCTCTGTTCCAAAAGCAAGCGCCGCAACAGCCTGTGCACCACCAACTCTGAATATGCGGTCAACACCTGCAATATATGCGGCGGCAAGAATTGCAGGATTAATGCCGTTTTCACCACCGGGAGGTGTTACCATAATAAGTTCTTTTACTCCGGCAACCTTTGCAGGAATTGCATTCATCAAAACCGATGATGGATAAGCCGCAGTACCGCCTGGTACATATAAACCGACTTTTTCAAGACCTCTTACACGCTGGCCAAGTAAAATTTCATCATTTCTGTCCATCTTCCATGAATTTTGCTTTTGTAATTCATGGAAAGCACGTATATTTTCAGCGGATTTTTCAAGCGAAGAAATAAGCTTATTATCACAAGCATCATATGCAGCTTTTACTTCTTCTGCCGATACTTCAAAGGTATCTAAATCCACCTTGTCAAAAAGCAAGGTATATTCCTTAAGCGCTTTATCGCCTTCATCGCGAATTTTATCAATAATAACCTGAACCTTTGCGGAAATTTCCGCATCAATACTGATACTGCGGTTCTGCATTTCTTTTAAAAATTGCGTCTCTCCGCCGTTAGCCTTAACAACTCTCATTTTATTATTCCTTTCAATTCATTCCGCTTTTAAGACGTTCAATTATCTGCATAATTCTGTCTTTTTTCATTTTCATACTAACCGTATTAACGATAAGTCTTGCAGAAACATCTGCAACATCCTCAATAACCTCAAGACCGTTTTCTTTTAAGGTAGTACCGGTTTCAACAATATCTACTATTGCATCAGCCATGCCTAAAATAGGAGCTAATTCAACAGAACCGTCAATATGGATAAGCTCAACGTCCATATTTTTCGCCTCGAAAAAGCTTCGTGCAACATTCGTATATTTACTTGCGATTACCTTAACATTATGTCCGCCATAAAAATCAGTTCCCTTTTTATTTGCCAAAGCAAACTTGCATTTTCCGAATAAAAGGTCGAGAACCTCATAAAAGCTGCTACCATATTCCATAATCGTATCCTTGCCGACAACGCCTAAATCACAAGCGCCGCGTTCAACATATGTAATTACATCTGCAGCTTTTGCAAGAACTACCTCAGCATTAATATCTTCAAGGAAAAGTACAAGCTTTCTGCCTTTATTATGAATTGCATCACAGTTAATTCCGGTCTTTTCTAAGAGCTCAATAGTCTTCTTTTCAAGTCGTCCTTTAGTAAGCGCAATTCTTAACGGCTTATTTTTATCAAAATTATTTGAATTTGTTACACCGTTTGACATAATCAGCTTTGAAACTGCATCAACATTAACCGCAAATCCCGTTGCAGGAAAATTACAGCCGAAACGTGCCGAAAGATTATCATATCTGCCGCCAGAAAGTACAGTTTCTCCGATACCGTCGATATATCCGCAGAATACAAGTCCCGTATAATAATCAATTTTCTGAACAAGTCCTAAGTCTAAAGTAATTCTTTTACCGTAGCCTAATGCTGAAAGCCTTGAATAAAGTTCCTCAAGATAATTAAGCCGTGCTTTTGCACCGTCGTTAAAAGCTATTTTCTCCGCCTCAGCAAATACTTCATTGCCGCCGAAAAGGAGAGGTAACTTATCTATTGCCGCTAACTTTTCATCATTATCAGCTCCGTGCTTTTTGAGAAAATCGCCAAGCAGTGCAAAATTCTTACTTTCAATTAATTCTCTGACATTCTCTTTTTCATCATCTGTCAAAGCTACATCAGCAATAAGTGCTTTAAAAAAGCCAACATCGCCAAGCTCAAATCTGTATTCGCCGCCACATTCCGATAAAACGTCAACCGCAGTAGTGATTATCTCAACATCTGCATCAATACCCGACGCACCTAAAAGCTCAATACCGCTTTGTGCGATCTCAATACTCTTATCATCCGAAGTACGGTAAATATTCTGGTTGTAAAATAACCTTAACGGCATGGGACTGTCTTTAAGCCTTGTCGCCGCAATCCGTACGGCAGGTAATGTCAAGTCACTTCTAAGCGCCAGCAGACGATTTTTATTATCGCACAGCTTAAACATACCTTCGTCGGAAAGCTCGCCCTCAAAAAGATTGTAAAACTCCAAAACGGGAGTTACTATTTCGCTGTATCCCCTGTTTTTATATAAAACAGAAAGCTTATTCTCAATATCCCGTCTTACAGCACATTCTTCAAACAAGAAATCTCTTGTACCTTCGGGAGTTTTAAGTAAATTCTTATTTATCATCAACAGAACCTCTTCACTTTATTTCTTTATCTTGCTAAAATGATAACACACTAAACACAGGTTGTCAACACCTTTAAAATGAAAAGAGCGTTAATTCTTCATTTTCAGGTAAATCACCTAAAGCGCCCATAGCTTTAAGACTTGCAATTATGGATTTTGACGCACCTGAACGGGTACGCAAATCCTCTACAGTTTCAAAAGGAGCATCATTGCGTGCTTTCACTATTGACTCTGCAACTGAAGCGCCCAGACCTTTGATAGCAGTAAAGGGCGGTCTTAAGGCGTTATTCTCAACCAAAAAGCTGGTCGCGTCCGAATAATTAATGTCTATTGGTAAAAATCCAATTCCACGTGCATACTGCTCGCGAACAATTTCAAGAATAGTCAGCTTACTCTTTTCTTTAGCAGTAGCCTTCATTCCCTTCTCACGCATAAGCTTAATTTCTTTTTCGACAGTTTCCCTGCCGATACACATAGTCTCGCTGTCAAAGTCTTCACCTCTAACAGAATAAAATGTAGCATAAAATTCAGCAGGATAGTAGATTTTATACCAGCCGAGACGCAAAGCAGAAATGACATATGCAGCTGCGTGCGCTTTGGGGAACATATATTTTATCTTCATACATGAGTCAATGTACCACTCAGGAACATCATGCTCTCGCATCGCTTTAAAATGCTCTTCAGTCAACAGCTTTGATGCATTACCCTTTCTGACAATTTCCATAATCTTAAATGCCATATCAGGATCAAGTCCTTTATGCATAAGATACACCATTATATTATCACGGGTACCTATAACGTCGGAAATGGTACAAGTACCGTTATTTATAAGGTCCTGTGCATTACCTATCCAAACATCCGTACCGTGTGAAAGTCCTGAAATCTGCAATAGGTCAGAAAAACATTTAGGCTGAGATTCCACAAGCATCTGACGTACAAACGAGGTTCCCATCTCAGGCAAGCCTAAAGAGCCCGTTTCACAGTCAATATCCTCCTTTGTGACACCTAAAGCCTCAGGCGAAGTAAAAAGTGACATTACTTCCGGAGCCAGCATGTCGGCATCTTCCGTTTTAACACCCGTTTTATTTTCAAGATGCTTATACAACGTAGGAACATCATGACCTAAAATATCAAGCTTTAAAATAGTATCATGTAAAGAATGGAAGTCGAAATGAGTTGTCTGCATTCCTGCAGAAGAATCGTTTGCAGGATATTGAACAGGCGTAAAATCGTAAACATCGTTACCTTGCGGTATAATAACCATGCCGGCAGGATGCTGACCTGTTGTTCGCTTAACACCCGTACAACCGACAGTCAGTCTTTCCTCTTCAGCCTTATGAAGAACTATACCCTTTGATTCTTCATACTTTTTTACAAATCCATAGGCAGTTTTATCTGCAACAGTAGCAATAGTACCTGCTTTAAATGTAGTGCCTTTACCAAATATTACTTCAGTATATCTATGTGCTTTAGCTTGATA
>CAYRPK010000024.1:5253-11468 GCA_964426175.1 uncultured Eubacteriales bacterium
AATAGTACCTGCTCTGTAAACATTCTTTTCGCCGAAAAGCTCAATCGTATAATGATGAGCAACAGCTTGATATTCTCCTGCGAAATTAAGGTCAATATCGGGGGATTTGTCACCCTTAAATCCCAAGAAGGTTTCAAAAGGAATGTCATGACCCTCACGAGTAAGCTTCTCACCGCATTTAGGACAATCCTTCGGCGGCAAATCATATCCGGAGCCAACATCGTCACGAAATTCAAGATACTGACATTTAGGACAAACATAATGCGGCGGTAAGGGATTAACTTCAGATATACCGGACATAGTTGCGACAAAGGATGAACCAACCGAACCACGCGAACCGACCAGGTAACCGTCGTTATTTGAGCGTTCAACAAGCTTTTGGCTAATCATATACAGCGGTGCAAATCCGTGCTTTTGAATGGGAACAAGCTCTCGCTGTAAACGCTTTTCCACAAGTTCGGGTAAAGGGTCACCGTACATAGCCTTTGCACGTTCGTAAGTAATTCTCTCCAAATCCTCCTCCGCGTTTTCGACATGGGGCGGAAATGTTCCGTCAGGAATGGGCAAAAGTGAATCAATCATATCCGAAATTAAATTTGTATTGTCAACAACAAGCCGATACGCTGTTTCATCTCCTAAGTATGAAAATTCACTGAGCATTTCATCTGTTGTTTTAAGATATAAAGGCGCTTGATTGTCTGCATCGGAATAGCCTTGACCGGAAAACAGAATGTTTCTGTAAATAGCATCGTCGGGCTCAAGAAAATGTACGTCGCCTGCCGCAACAACAGGCTTGCCCAATCTGTCAGCAAGCTCAATTATTTTTTTATTTATAGCGTGCAAATGCTCGGTATCTTTAACTCTGCCTTCACGTAAAAGATACTCATTATTTCCATCGGGCTGAATTTCGAGATAATCATAGAAGGATGCAATTTTCATAAGCTGAGCATCATTTTTTCCGTCCATTACGGCTTGAAAAAGCTCACCCTCTGAGCAAGCAGAACCGACAAGCAAGCCTTCCCTATGCCTCTGCAATACAGAACGCGGAGTTCGCGGCTTACGGTAAAAATAATCTACGTGCGCATAGGAAACAAGCTTATAGAGATTTTTAAGTCCGATTTGATTTTTAACAAGCATTACAATATGATTAGTAGACTGTTGCTTTACATCAGGCGCACCTACAGCAGTATTGATTTTTCCAAAAGAATCAATTCCATATTTTTGCCGCATATCCTCCATTTCACGCAGGAGTATTTCAGCAAGGACGCGAGCGTCATCACTTGCTCTGTGATGGTTAAAAGGACGAAGCTTAAGATGCTTCGCTATTACATCAAGCTTATGTCTTTTAAGCTCAGGATAAAGCGCACGTGAAGTAAGAACAGTATCAAGATAAGAATTATCAATCTCAAAGCCGTGCCGCTCACCTACCGCCTTAATAAAGCCCATGTCAAAAGGCGCGTTATGTGCAACCAGCGGTGCATCTCCGACATATTCAAGAAATTTTCTGACAGCCTCTTCTTCCTTTGGTGCACCTGCAACCATTCTATCGTTAATACCCGTAAGCTCCGTAATTTTTGCAGGAATAGGCTGTTCAGGGTCAACAAAAGTATTAAATTCATCAATAATAACACCGTCGCGAATTTTAACGGCACCTATTTCGGTAATTCTGCAGGTTGATGCGGAAAGGCCTGTAGTTTCAAGGTCAAAGCAAACAATCTCACCGTCAAAGCATTCATCATTATTGCCGACATATGCTTCAACACTGTCGTCAACCAAATATCCTTCGACACCGTAAATTATTTTAATATCAATACCTTTCTTCTTAAGGCCACGTGCTGCGTTCATTGCATCAGGATAACCCTGCACAACACCATGGTCGGTAATAGCAATGGCTTTATGTCCCCATTTAGCGGCACGATTAACAAGCTCATCAGCAGGTGTCATGCCGTCAAGCTCCGACATGTTAGTATGTAAATGAAGTTCAACTCTTTTTAACTCTGCATTATCCATGCGCTCTTCAGGAGTCTCAGCCAAGCAGATATGATTTGCCGAAATATTCATTTCTCGGTCGTATTTATCGTAAGTCGTGTAGCCTCTGACTAATACATATTTGCCGTCCGCAAGATTTGCTATGAGCTTTTTACATTCCTCTTTTTCTCTGAATACCTTTACTGTATTAGATGAAGTTTTATCAGTGATATTAAAGGTGACAATATTCTTTGTACCGTCCTTTGTCTCTCGTACTGCAACATTAAACACCTTACCCGTAACTGTAACAGTTCCGCTGTCAATGGCAATATCGCTTAAGGGCGTCGGCTTGGAGCGTATCACGCTGCCAAGAATAGGTTCTCCCAATGGCACACTCTTCTTTTGAGCTTTGTTTTCGGGTGCTAATGTTGATGCTGCCTTTAGCTGTTCCTCTGCAAGCTCGCGAAGCTGTTTATCAGAATTTATGACCGATTCTGAATTTTCGCAAAGCTCTACTTCAGTATGAAAACCGTATTCTTCCCTAATAATACGGGATATTTCGGTAGTAATACTGATATTGTCAAGAAATTCTTTACCTGCAACCTTTAATTCAATATTAACTTTTCCTTCAAGCAGATGTATATCTGCGTCGTTAAAAAAGCCGTTAATAGGGAAATTTCTGCGTTTTAATTCAATTATTGCATCCTTTACACTGCTTGAACAAAATGCTGTTTCGGGAAAAACAGGTAAAATCATTATTTTAGGTATATTCACAAACTGCGAAAGCTTTTTTTCCAAAGAAAAAATATCCTCCCGCGCAACATATTCGGGGAAGGACATCCTAACCTTTAAGCAGTTAGCATCGTGATTAACAGTCAATCTCAAAACGGAGCATTGAGCAAAAATCCCCTCCGCTTTGTAGCCTTTAAAAATATCGGAAATTTTATTTTCCGCCAATTTTACCATTCCTTTATTTTCTTTATAAGCACATCAAGAGCATCATCTATATCAATAGTTTCAAGACGCTTTCCCTTAGAAAAAAGTATCGCATTTCCGGCACCGCATGCAATACCTATATCGGCTTCCTTAGCTTCTCCCGGACCGTTTACAACACATCCCATAATTGCAACAGTTAAATTTTTATCGCTTAAGCCTTCCTTAATAATTGCGGCTTCAGTATTCTTAACAAGTCCGATAAGATCATTCTTAGTACGTCCGCATGTAGGACATGATATGATATTTATACCCTCTTTAACCTGACAGGCCTTCAAAATATTCTTTGCCGCCAAAATCTCTTTTACAGTATCCTCCGTCAACGACACCCTCACAGTATCACCGATACCGTCACAAATAAGAGAGCCAATACCAACAGCAGATTTTATAACACCCATATCATATGTACCAGTTTCGGTTACGCCGAGATGAAGAGGATAATTACACTTATCGGCAATAAGTCTGTATGCATTTATCATAGTAGTAACATTTGAGGATTTTAAAGAAATAACAATATCATCAAAATCGAACTTTTCCAACAGTGAAGCATGATAAAGCGCACTTTCACACATTGCCTCAGGGGTGGGACTGCCGTATTTTAAAAGCAATTCTTTTTCAAGAGAGCCGCTGTTTACACCAATTCTGATAGGAACACCGTGATTTTTACAAAAGTTTGCAACTTCACGAACTCTGTCATCTCCACCGATGTTTCCGGGATTTATTCTGACCTTGTCGCAACCGGCACTGACAGCTTCTATCGCTAATTTATGATTAAAATGTATGTCAGCAACGACAGGCATATTGATATTTTCTTTTAACGCAGCAACAAGCCTTACTCCGTCTTCATTAGGTACTGCAATACGTATAATATCACAACCCGCTGCTTCAAGCTCTCTTGCTTTACAGATATTACCGTTAATATCCTCAGGAGGAAGGTTAAGCATAGATTGAACGGAAATCGGCGCATCTCCGCCGATGCGAACACTTCCGCACATAACCGTATGTGTGGCTCTTCTTTTCATTATAACCATCCTTCCTATTTATAAAATTAAAATAGCTTTGTGATATCGCTTATTGCAACGATAATTATAAGTCCCATCAAAAGCGCAAAGCCGGTGGCATTTATTGCCGCCTCCACTCTTTCACTTAAAGGCTTTCTGCGAATAGCCTCAATAATCAAAAGCAAAACTCTGCCTCCGTCCAAAGCGGGAAACGGCAGTAAATTCATAATTCCCAAGTTAATTGTAATAAAGACAGCAATATTTAAAAGAGGCTCTATACCCATTGATGCCGCCTCGCTGATAACCGTCGTCGTGCCAATCGGTCCCGACAAATCCGTCAAGCCGTATTTACCGGTGAAAAGCTCTAAAAGAGATGTCCAAACAAGCTTTACAAAGGATATCGTATTATAATATGCTTGAGCGGTAACGTTTTTAAGCGAAATAAATATATTACCGATATGTTGCCAAAACCCAACACCCTGTAAATCAAACATATGAGTAAGAGTATTATCCTTTCCGTACAGGGTGAAATCACATATGATGGTAGTTGTTCCATCTTCAGCATTCATTGTCTGGAAAGTAACGCCCGACAGCATAACTTCCTTTCCGTCACGCTCGACAAGAAAATCAAATACGTGGTCCTCGTCAATTATAAACTGAGTTGTCACATCGGTGGTAACATGACACGGACTGCCGTTAATTTCTAAAATAATATCATTTTCCATTAATGCGCCGCCGCCGTTTACGGAGGTATTACTTACTGAATTATCATAAAATTTGGCAATTTGCAGTGTATCCGTCATAGGCTCAGCACATGTCAATCCCCACATTACAACAAAACCGAGGATAATATTCATAACACCGCCGGCAACGAGAATAATAGCTCGTTGCCACTTTGGCTTCGTATTAAAGGCTCTGGGATTAGAACCGTCTGAACCGTCCTCTCCCTCCATTGCACAGTAGCCACCTATCGGAAAAAGACGCAGGCTGTACTTTGTTTCACCCTTGGTAAAACCGCATAGGCGCGGCCCCATACCAAGAGCAAATTCATTAACTTGAACCTTAAACAGCTTTGCAGTGAAAAAATGGCCGAATTCATGAATAAAAATCAATACACCGAAAACAAATATTGCTATAATTATTCCCAAAACTAAAGTTCAACTCCTACTGTATTTAAAACGAGCTCGCGCGCATGCGCATCTGCATCAAGCACCTCGAAAGCAGATGTATAGTCGTCGGCAGCCTGATTATCCGCCGCAAGCTTAGTAAGCTCTGCTATTTGAGGATATGTAATCTTATTTTCAAGGAAAAGACGTACAGCTTCCTCATTTGCCGCATTTACCGCACAAGGAACAAGTCCTCCGCGCTTAGCAGCATTAATGGCGGTTTCAAGGCAAACAAAGGTTTTAATGTCAGGAAGTGCAAAGGTCATATTTGCATAATCTGAAATTGACAAAGGCTCTGTAGGCGATGGAATTCTGTCAGGATAAGTAAGCGCATACTGAATTGGAATGCGCATATCGGGCTTGCCAAGCTGTGCAATAACAGCGTTATCCTCAAATTCCACCATTGAATGTATAATGCTCTGCCTGTGAACAACAATTTCAATTTGCTCAGGTTTCACATCAAAAAGCCACATAGCTTCTATAAATTCAAAACCTTTATTCATCAAAGTTGAGGAATCAATGGTAATTTTAGCACCCATACTCCAATTAGGATGCTTAAGCGCCATTTCTGGCGTCACATTCTTCAATCGGTCTGCCGAATAACCGTAAAACGGTCCGCCTGACGCAGTGAGAATTATCTTCTTTAGACGCTTGACATTTTCTCCGTTAAGACACTGAAAAATCGCACTGTGCTCACTGTCCACAGGTATAACCTTAACGCCGTTTTTTTTGGCGGCTTCCATGACGATTTTTCCGCCCGTAACTAAAGTTTCTTTATTAGCTAACGCCAAATTTTTACCGGCATTTATCGCTGACAACGACGGTAAAAGGCCCGCTATTCCAACAATTGAATTTAGGACAACGTCATTACTCTCAAGCTCCGCGCACTGACATATGCCCTCAACGCCGCTTAAAATACGGGTACTTGTATCCGCGACCTTTATCTTAAGCTCTTTTGCAAGCTCGTAATCTGCAACAGCCACAAGCATCGGCTTAAATTCACGAATTTGTTTTTCCGCTAACGCAATGTTACTGCCTGCAGTCAACGCAGTGACACGGTAATTTTGCATGCGAACTACATCAAGCG